>JALUUK010000818.1 GCA_027021395.1 Acidobacteriota bacterium | reverse complement strand
CGACATTGCGGCCCGCCCGCCGTCTTAGAACCCAGCCGACAATCACGACGAATGCGAAGTACACGCCCAGTACGGCCCAGTCCAAAGCCTGAAAGGCGTGAGTCATCCTAGCCTGCGCGTCTTTCTACCGCGCGGGGCATTCTCACTCGTGCTCTTCGGGCAAGATCTCGCGCCGGGTCTCGTCGATGTCGGAGAGCAGGCGAACGTCGTCGCTCTTCTCGCGCAGCGCATCGAGAATTTTCAAGGCCTGATCGACGGCCCCGAAGTTGGCGAGATCGATGGCGCGGTGCAACTCCTCGTAGAGTGATTCTTTGACGAGGGCTTTTCGGACTCGTTCGAGTCTTGCATCGATGGCCGAGAGCGTGGTTTGCGAAGAGGCTTGGCTTCGCAGCCGTTCGAGCAGGGCTTCGGCGTCGCTCCACGCGCCGGCGGCGAAGAGGCGTTCGCAAGCTCCTAGTTTGGCGGCGACGAGCGATTCTTTCGCGCGGTCGAGCATGTCTCGATCGTCTGTCAGTTTCGGTAGGCGCGCGATCACTTCATCGGCTTCGTCGATCGAACCTTGCCGCGCCAAGAGAAAAGCGAGATTCGCCGTGATGTCCGGCCGCGCCGGAAGCATCGCGAGCGCGCGTCGCAAGGCCGCGATACCCGGCTCGACGTTTCCTGCCGTGTAGAGATAGCTGACACCCAAGAGGCTGTGAGCTTCGGGATGCGAGGGGTCGAGCGCCAAGCTCTTTTCGAGCAGAGCGCGCGCGGTCAGAACCTCTTTCACTTCGTCTTCCGTCGGTCCGCCTCGATCACTCCGCCGCGCCCTTTCTTCGTGCCGTTTCAGCAAACCCGCAGCGTAGGCGCGCAGAGTCTGAGGATCTTCCTTGGCCAAGTCGAGCGAGAGTTCGTACGATTCCGCAGCTTCTTCATGAGCTTGTCGTAGGTCGGCGCAGTAGGCGAGGCCCCGCCGAGCTGCGGCTCGTTCTTGCTCGAATTGCAGAGCCTGCCGGTAGTAGCGCTCGGCGCCGTCATCTGATTCCAGGGCAAGTGCGAGCAGATCGCCGAGAGCGACCAGCTTTTCCGGCTCTTCCAGAATGCGTATGGCGCCTGCCGTTTCCGCTTCCGCGTCGAAGGTCAAGAGCATTCCGCGCGGATCGTCCGCCACCTTTTCGAGGTGACGGCGGAGCCGCAGGTCGGTTTCCCCGGCGGCGATTCCGACACTCGTTTCAAGTGCGATCTCTAGGGAATCCTCCTCGGCGAGCGCGTCGAGAAAAGTCCGGAGGTTTTGCTGCCACGCATCGAGATCGTGGGGATCGTTCCGGTGGAGAACGAAATGAGCGATCAGCCACGCTTGCGCGGAGAAGATGCTGTCCTTCGCGTGAAGTTCGGGAGCACTGCGGTCGATGGCTTCGAGGCGGCTGAACGGCAGCCAAGTGCGCTCTCGGAGATCTCGTACCATGGCCTTGCGGGTGCCGCCGAGCACGGCTCGGCCCTCTCGATAGCGAAACGATGCGAAGTAGTCTCCCAATCCTTCTTGCAGCCAGATCGGCAGATCGACGTCGGCTCGCTCGAGTTCTGCGCGGAAGAGACTTCTCCAGGCGAGCGCGGCCTCGTCCGCGCCGGCATCTGCCGGCAGGTCGGCCACGACGAAGCGCTGCCACCGTGTCTGAACGACATAACCACCAAGACGACTCTGCCCGCCATTCGAGGTCCGGACGGCGAAGTCTTCGAAGCCCTCCCGGCCGGAAAAGATGTAGACGGCGGTGGGCAAGGCGGAGGGTTCGGAGAGTCGACCGGAGATCCGAGTCATGACGCCTTGGAAGGTGCTCAGCGCGCGGGCGATTTCGGTCGTGGTCGCACGGTCCGCCGAAGAGAAGATCGTCGTCCGATCCATCCTCATCTCCAGCCAGGGTCCTTCCACCGCCGCGGCGGGAAGGGGAGCGAACCATCCGAGCACGACCAGGACTTTGGCCACGGCGCGCGCGATGCGTTTCATGAGTAGCGACGACATGACGGAATTATCGCATGCGCCGGTGACCGATTGCAGGGTGTGCGCATCCTTTCCATAGACCCCCCGATCCATCCCAATGGAATCACCAACACACTAGGAAATACGGAGATAGTGGTCATGAGATCACGACAGGAACACAGAGCACGGCAGGCATGGCTCGGCATGGCGGCGTGGCTCGCCTTCGGTTTCGGCGCTTCGGCGGCGACTTCGCCGTCCGGCGAACGGACCCTTTCCCTCGCCGAGGCCGTCGCCATCGCTCTTGAAAACAATACGGCCCTATCGCTAGCGAGGGTCGACGAGCAAATCGCCGAAAGCCGTCGAGAGCGCGCGCGAGCGGAAGCCCGCCCACTCCTAGCCATCGAAGAAGCAGCAACGCGGTCGACTGATCCCGTTTTCGTCTTCGGCGCCCTTCTCTCCGAGGAATCCTTCGGACCCGAAAATTTTGAAATCAGGGCATTGAACGAGCCGGAGGCCATCACCGATTTTCGCACTTCGGTGAATCTGTCGGTACCGCTGTGGACGGGTGGGCGTGTCAGTGCTTCCGTGGATGCGGGGACCGGCGCGCTCGAAGCCGCTGCGAGCGAAGTCGAGGCGACCCAGCGACGGGTGATCCATCAGGTCGTCGAGGCCTACACCCGCGCAGTGCTTGCGTTGCATCAACTCGACGTCGCGCGCGAGGCGCACGAGACGGCACTCGCGCACCACGCGATGGTCAAGGATCTCAAAGAGGGCGGTCTCGTCGTTGCTTCCGATCTGCTGCAGATCGAGGTTCGTGTGCGCGAGGCGGAGCAGGCGGTCGTTCGCGCGGAAAGCGCCGTTGCCATCTCGCATGCCTCGATGCAGCGCCTACTCGGCGATGCGCTAGGCGGCGCCCGTGTCGAACGCTCGACTTTCGATATCGCCGTCGAGACCAGCGATCTCGAGAGCGCGATCAGAAGAGCCAAGGTCGCACGCCCGGAAATCAAGGCATCGACTCATCGGCGCAGCGCAGCGGACGCTCGTTACAAGGGGGTGCGGGCATTGCGCTACCCGGAAGTCGGGCTCGGTGCTTCCTATCAGGCGAGCGCGCGAGACTATCCCGGATTGGACGGCAGCAGTTGGACCGTCGGTGTCAAAGCGGTGTGGAAGCTATACGACTCCGGACGCACCGCACACGCAGTGGAAATCGCCGATCGGGAACGCCGAAGAATGCAGCTCATGCTCGAGGATGTCGAGCGCAGAATCGAATTCGAAGTCCGAGAGGCGTATGAACGCGTGCGCTCGGCGAAGATGCGGCTCGAGTCGGCCAAAGGGTCGACGGCGCTGGCGGAAGAAAGCTTGCGAACCATCGAAGATCGATATCGCGAAGGCTTGGAGACCGTCGTGGCGCTCTTGCAGGGAGAAACGATGCTGACTCGCACACGACTGAGTGAAATCGAGGCTCGACGGGAAGTGATGGTGGCGGGTTCCGCTTGGCGGTTGGCAACGGGCGAGCCGCTGACCGCGACGGAAGGGAGACCATGATGAAGAATGACAAGAGCAGGGCCGGATCTCGTCGTAGGGGGTTCCTGACGTCTACGGGCGTTCTTGCGGCGGCAATTCTCGCGGTTTCGGTGGTGGCTTGCGGAGGAGCGAAATCGACGGGCGAGGTCCCGGCGAAGACGCTGCAAAGCGAGTCCTTCGTCGTGCAAGTCGCGGAAGCGGTGCCTACGAAGATCGCGCGCCAAGCACGGGTGAGTGCGACGATAGAGCCTTCCCGCAGAGTCGCGCCGGGAACGAAGCTGCTTGGTCGTGTCGAGAGTGTCACGGTATCGGTCGGCGATTTCGTGAAGGCGGGGACGGTTCTAGCGCGTATCGAGAGCCGCGACTTGGAAGCCGCGCTCGATCAAGCGCAGGCGTCGTTCGCGCGTGCCGAGGCCGAATACGAAAACGCTCGTCTACAGCACGAACGCATGTCCCGCCTGCATCTGCGCAACTCGGTGACGGACAAGATGCTCGAGGATGCCGTTTCCGCCTTCAAGCGAGCCGAGGCATCGCGTGACCAGGCACGCGCGCAGGTCGCCGCTGCAGAAGCGATGCTCGACTATGCTTCCATCGAGACGCCGATTTCCGGTTGGATCACCGCCAAGTCGATCGAAGCGGGAGACATGGTGCAACCCGGTCTTCGCGCATTCGTCGTGGAGCAGACCTCCCGAGTCAAGGTCATCGCCAAAGTTCCCGAACGGGAAGTCTCCGGACTTGCACCCGGATCTCCGGCGACGGTCGAGATCGAGGCCGTCGGATGGAGCCGGGAAATCCCCGTATCCCGTGTCGTGCCTTCGGGCGATTCCCAAAGCCGCACCTTCGATGTCGAGATCGACGTCGACAATCCCGGATTCCGGCTCAAGCCCGGCATGTTTGCCCGGGTGATCTTCTCGCGCGAAACCGTTCCGGTCTTGCTGGTTCCTTCCGATGCGGTCGTTCGGCGGGGGCAAGTGCAGGGAATCTTCGTCGTCGATGAGCAAAGTGTTGCGCGTTTGCGCTGGGTGCGTCTGGGCCGTCGGGTCGGTGATCAGGTCGAGGTGCTGGCCGGTCTCGCCGCCGAAGAGGAATTCATTCTCGAACCGCCGGCTCTCTTGCGTGACGGAAGTACCGTCGCAAGGAGAGGATCATCATGACCGGAGATCTCGGCCCGGCCGGACGGATCGTTCGTGCATTCATCGAATCGAAATTGACGCCGCTACTGGTCCTGACGGCGATCGCACTCGGGGCGTTCGCCGTGATGAATACGCCGCGGGAAGAAGAGCCTCAGATCGTCGTGCCGATGGTCGACGTATTCGTCGAATTGCCGGGCGCATCGGCCGAAGAGGTCGAAAATCGCCTCACCATTCCGTTGGAAAAGCGAATGTGGGAGATCCCGGGCGTCGAGTACGTCTACTCGGTCTCGATGCCCGGCCGCGCCATGACGATCGTTCGCTTCGTGGTCGGCGAAGAGGAAGAGGCCAGTCTCGTCAAGGTTTACGAAAAGCTTGCTTCGGGCATGGACCGCATTCCTCGCGGCGCATCGC
>JALUUK010000817.1 GCA_027021395.1 Acidobacteriota bacterium | reverse complement strand
CGCATGAGAGCACAGTGAACCAACCCTGCGAGCAGGTGATCTTTTCCGGTGCCGGCCGGTCCTACCAGTACGACACCCCGTCCTCGCTGCACGTTCCGTGACACGTCCGACGCGTACGCCTCGAGGGCAGCAAGCACCCTTTGCTTCTCCGGATGGTCGCCCACCTCGAAGTTATCCAACGTGCAGCGTGCATATCGCCGCCCGCGGCGCGACCACAAAGCACGACTCCGCTCCTGAATGGCCTTGAGTCGCTCGGCCTGCTGCTGCTCTTCCTCGTCGAGGAGGTGCATTGCGCCGGCGCTGTCGAGTCGCCGCCGAATCGCTTCCACCGCCTCAGAGAGGCTTGACCGGAGCTTTTGGGTCGTGGACATAGCCCGACCGCTTGCCGCTGCCATTCTTGCCGGCTCCTTTCTGTGTCGACGAGTCTGGGAACAATCCCTGCCACCCCCGTTCGATCGCCGTGCGGATGGCAGCAATCGCCTGCTGCTCTCCTACCTCGGCGAGTTTCGCGATCTGGAGCGTCGCCGCCCGCTTGGTGATCGGCTTCCGCCGGTCCTGACGATCGTCGCACCAGTCGATCCAGGCCGACCGGAAGGCGGCGGTATCGAGCGGTGGAGGCAAAGCAATCTCACGTGGGTCGAACTTCGGAGAGGATCGCCTTCGAGCAGATTCCCCCTGGGGGGATTTAGGGGGGTTCTTACTCTTCTTTGAAATTGAAAATGAAGATGAAGATGAAGGGGTTGCAATCTGGTTAACCTTTGCCCCAACCTTCTCGACGTCGGTGTTTTCGCGAAGGTTACCAGGAAGGTTGGCAGGAAGGTTAACCTTTGCCCCAACCTTTACGAGTGCAGGATTCCCGCCTTTGTGTCCTCCGGAAGCGCGTTTTTGCCGAACTTCTTCGTCTCGCACCATTCGGCGACAAAAGATTGCTCCATCGTCGTCTCGCGAGAATGCCCCAGCATCCTCTAGCTCACGCAGCGCTGCACGCCCTTCCTTGTTGTCAGCCCCGCACATGCGCAGCACTTGCTGCTCAGACATCACCCGTCCGTTTGCCAGCAGAAGGACTCCCCGTCGAGGAGACTCGTGCATCAGGCAGAGCATGTCGATCCATAAGCCTCTGGCAGACAGGCTGACACACCTTACGGCGGGGTCCTTCATCCAGTCTCCGGTATAGAACTGAATGGCCGGTAACTTTTCGGATTTTCCCATCGTCACTCGTCCTGATGGCCAACCGGAACCATTCCGGCGCGTCCGTTTCCATGCCGTCCGGCCGTTGGTCAGCCGGCTCGTTTGATCTCCTGGAGTCGGCTGACCTCACTGGCGATCGGCCAGTCTCCTTGCGAAAAGTCACAGAGGTTGTCGTAGTGCCAGGCACAGAGGTGCATCGTTGTCCCGTCGGATAGCTCGACGGCGTACTTGGCCGGCTCTGCACACAGCACGTTTCCTTCGTCGTCGACTCGCGAGTGATAGCCGAGCTGAGTGAACCGCTCCTGTCCTGCAGTGTGGCAGCACACGCGCCGTTCCATCAGCGGCAGGAGTCGCCAGGCGACGGCGTGTGCTGTCTTGGCCTTCTCAGGCCGTTTCGTCTTGGGCATGTCGAACTCCTTTCTGTCGTGAGTGAATCAAATGCCGGTCTCTCCCGGCTGTCACGACTCCCGCTGTCACCAGCGGAGTTGTCTGCGCCACCTCGAGCAACAGAATCGTTGGGCCGTCGTTCGCCCCCCATATTGGTATTTCAACTACGAACCATCTGGTGCATCTGCCACATAGACAATGTCGCTTAGACGCACATCGATCCCACGTTCGAACCTGGAAAGTTCGCACTTCTGATCCCTGTCTCCAACTTCGATGTGCACCCAGTCGCGGTTTATCGGTCTCGCTTCCACGAATCGGACAACCGTGCCAGTCCGGAGTTGCAACTCGTATTCAAACGGGTCATGGCACGCCTTGATCAGCGCGTCTGGCCAACCATAAAACGCAAGCTGCATTTCCCGAAGAAATAGGTAGACTTCTTCTCTGTCAACACAGTTTTTCCCTTCAAGCATGCTGCCAAGGTCAGGTTCCATATCACTCGCTCCTATACTCATTGAAACGTCACAAGTGCCGGGGGCAGGAGTCGAACCTGCAAAGGATCGGCTTATGAGGCCGTTCCTGGGACCACCCTTCCCCGGTATGTGCCCGTCTGCTCTGAGACGGAGCCGAGAGTCACGCCGTTTTGTTCCGGGACTCGGTATACCTGGCCGGCCAAGGCGTCCTCCGGCCTACACCAAAACGTTGTCTCCCAGTCAGCCGACGCTCACTTCCACCTCTACGCCGCTCTCGTTGGCGCGCTCGACCGCCTCTTGGAGCCGTTCTGCGGCCCGTCGTGTAGCGCTCTTCCTTTTGCTCGGGCCCATCCCTGGCAAATAGAGCTGGTACAGATCACCGCTTGCCTCAGCGAGCTGCTTGGCCTGCCGAACTTCGGGCGAGGCCGCTCCGTGCCGACGCGCCACTTCGTCGAACCAGCCGAACTGCCAGTCGTGTCTACGGATCGCTAAACGCGGCCGGTCGAGGTCGTCTCGCTTTACGTTGCCGCGTTCGTCGACGCGCAACTTAAGGTGGGTCAGTTCGTGGTCGATCACCGCCTCGAGTTCCTCGTACGACCACTCGTCGATTCTGTCACCGTCCAGCAGCATGATCGCGTCGGACATCCCGGCAGCTCGGTCTCGCAGCGACGTCACCTTTATCGACGCCCAGGCAGGCACACCATGGACCGTGATCGCCGGTCCCACGGGGTCGCCGTGCGCGTCTCGTGGGCCGTACGCCAGCAGCACCGTCACGGTCACCTCGGCGTCATCGAGGTCTCCGTGGTATCGCTCCATCACGTCCTGTACGGTCTTGTGGAGATCGCTGTCTCCGCGTGCGTAAGTTGCCATGATGGTCTCCTCTATCCGAACAGTTGGGGCTGGAAAATGTCACGGATGGCATCGTCGACTTCCTTCTCGAGCCGCTTCGACAATTCCAGCCAGGCCTTCGTTCGGTAACGGAAGTATTGCTGCTGGGCCTGTCGCATTCGCTGCACGAGGTCTGCGAAGTCTTTCAGCCGATCGTCCGAATGGTCTACCGTCACGCTACCACCTCCGCCGTGATCTGCTCGTCGTCGGTGGCCTCTGCCGTGAGCACGACGACGCCTCGTCCCTTGACGTGCTCCGCGATCTCAGCCCGGTTGATCGGGTCGAGGCCCTCCCACGCTTCTTGGTCCACCACGAGTAAGCCGTTCTCACCGACCGCCTCGATCGCGATGTCGAGCGCCAACTTCCAACGCTCGCCGTGTGATAGGTCGCTGAAGTACGTGTCTCCGCGGGACGTCGTGAGCACGAGCCGGCCGGCCTCGACCCGGAGCGGCGATCCTGTCAGAGCGACCAACTCCGAGAGCACCTCGTCCGTCGCCTTTCCGGCTTCACGCAGTCGGGCTGCTCGCTTGCTGTGATGCTGAGACTGCGCCTCGAGCGCCTCGGCTTCCGACAGCTCTTGTGCCGCGCGACGTGCCAACGCACCCGCCTCAACGGCCTGACGCGCTTGCGTCACAGCCTGCTCGGCCGCAGCGATCTCGGCGTCGTCCGGCGGTAGAAGTGCGTCCGACTCGAGGACCTGGCGGTACTCGGTGACCACGCGCTCGTGGTGCTCGGCTGCTTTCAGTTGGCGCACCGCTGCGGCCTGGCTCTCGCACGCTCCCTCCAGTTCCGCTCGAGCGGCCGCAAGTTGCCGCTCCAGCTCTCGCACTCGCTCCGTCTTCGCAGAGACCACGGCTTCCGCTTCCGCGACGGCTTTCCGTGCCGCTTCGACTGACGGTCCATCGTACGCCGCCTCAATCTGCTCGAGCTGCTGCTGAGCCTGCCTTCGCTGCTGGGCGTGCCTCTCCGCCTCGTCACGGCGTGCGACGAGCGACGAGTGTTCCTGGATCGCACGCTCGAGCCGCTCCTGCAACTCGGCAGGATCCGTCTCGACGCTCAGGTCGACACCCTCAGCCGCCTCTCGCTTCCCCTTCGCCTCGCCGGCCGCGTGCTCGGCCAAGCTCTCTTCTCGACGCGCAGCCGCTTCGCAGTCCCGCTTGATGCGCTCCGCCAACAGC
Source organism: Acidobacteriota bacterium (assembly GCA_027021395.1). GTDB lineage: Bacteria > Acidobacteriota > Polarisedimenticolia > J045 > J045 > JALUUK01. Next base: position 913 of record JALUUK010000817.1, on the reverse strand, counting down.
ACGACGTCGTCGGTCTCCAGCGTCGATGCAGATACGACCGACTTGAACTCGTCGGCGGACGCGAACAGAGCCTCGAACAGCGAGGGGTCCGGCCGCTGACCGGTCAGACTGATCAACGCCTTGATCCGCTTCGCGTCCGCGGCATCGGGAGACTTGATTCCAGGGTCCACCAGGTCCGCCACGTTGAGACGGCCGTCGAGCGTTTCGACGACCAGTTCACCGGACCGGCGAGTCGTGCGGCCGACCTTCATCGTGACGCCCAGGCCCGACACTTCGCCGCGGAGGGCACCGTCGCGCACTGGAGGCCGGCCCTTTCCGGTCACCACGGCCTCCACGGCGCGCAACGTCTGCGTCTTACCGCTTCCGTTGCGGCCGCGAAGGACCACCAGACCGCCGTTCTCTGGGACCGGGAGGCTGAGCTTCTCCACTGGTCCGATGTTCTTGACTTCGATTGTGCTGGCCATGATAATCTCCTTTCAGTGAGACACCTTTGTGTGTAGCGGCGCCGGTAGTGCCAGCTATCGGCGCCGCCGTTTTTTTGGGGCCGCCGGCTACGCACCAACGGCTTCGGATTCCAGCTCGCGCCTTTTCGCGTTGGCTCGGCGCGTAATCGCGGCCTGCTGAGGCGCTGTCAGGCCCAGCCCCTTCGCGTGCTCGACGATCTGGTCGATCTGCTCGCACGTCGCGCACTTCGCCAACGTGTCCATCACGACCGTGTAGTCGTCTGGAGTGTCGGGCTCCGTCGCTGCCTGCTTCGGCATCTCCGGTGGTGGTGTCGTCAGCGCGTCACCAGTGACAGGCCCCGCACTGCTCGAGCTCTCTTGCTCTGCCGGTGGCTTGGCCTCGATCTTCTGGTCGCCGAAGACCTCCGCGACCGTTGTTTCGCCTGCTTGAATCGCGTTGTACAATCCGC
>JALUUK010000816.1 GCA_027021395.1 Acidobacteriota bacterium | reverse complement strand
CAAGGCCTACCTGATTCCGAGTTCGCAGATCGCTACCGGTTACGATGACGGCACCGATGAACTCTTCACGCTGGCCACGCAGACCTGGAGAGGCGATCGTCGTCTTTTCACGTACAACAACTTTGATCCGAGTGGTGCCATCACCTTCCTGGATCAGACCTACTGTGACCCGACTCGTGCGGATGATTGCGCCATCGCCACCGCATGGGATCCGGATCTTCCCGATTCCTACCCGCACGGCGCAGCCGGCGGTCTGAACGATGTCGATGACGTCTTCGACTACGTTTATGACGGCTCCTGCTCCGGCGCTCGCTCCCTCAGCCTGCTTCTCTCCGTGTCCACGCGCATCGGTGAGTGCGGCAGCGGCATCTGGGCCGACAAGCAAGCCGCCGGTTTCGAATTCTCCCTCTTGGAGAAGGTCGACTTCCGCGGTCTGTCCGTCTACCACGTGCCGATGGACAGCAGTGTCATGAGCGTTACGCTCGAGTCCGTTGACGGAACCGTGACGCAGGCTCCGATCTATGGTCAGTTCAACGGTTATGTCACCGAAGATCTGAACATGATCCTGCCGGTCAGCCCGAACGCTCGCTACCAGCAGCGCTGGCTTTCGAACTACGTTGCGAACTTCGGCACCGCCATCAACGTCAACGTGACCTACGGCTCCATGAACGTGACCTTCCGCGTCGACGTCCAGGATGCCATGGCCAACGCCGACCGCATCTGATCGGCGAACGTCTGACACCGGTTGTTACTTTTGTAAATGACTGCTGCTTAGAATAGGAGCGAGATACCATGAAGAAACTGATTTACGGCGCGCTCTGCCTGGCCATTGTTGCCTCCATGGGCTGCGCAATTACCGATTACCCTGTGATCACCGATGACCGCGGCGATTTCTCCGGTGTGATCCGCACTGGGCATGCTGCCTACATCACGCCGACTTCCGCGATCGCCTCGATTTATCCCGACGGCTCTGACGAGCTCTTCACCCTGGTTTACCAGAACTCCAACGGTGACCAGAAGCTTTACACCAAGAACAACTTCGACTTCTCCGCATCCGTGCTGTTCATGGACCAGACCTACTGCGATTGGCGTACCGAGAGCTGTGAGATCGCCCGCGCATGGAACCCGGCCCAGGACAACATCGACGATCCGTTTGATTACGAAGGTCCTTGGAACAACCAGGGTTGGCCGGACTGCTCCGGCACCCGCAGCCTCAGCCTCCTCGTCGCCCAAGGCTCCCGTATTGGTGAGTGTGGTGATGCGCAGTTCTGGGGTGACAAGCAGAGCCTCTTTGCTGAGTTCTCCGATCTCTCCACCACCAACTGGCGTGGTGGCGTTGCCTACGTCGTGCCCGTGAACAGCGGAAACACCACCGTCACCCTCACCGGTGCCAACGGTGTCGTCGCCACGGCTCCGATCTACGGTAACTTCACCGCCTTCGTCACCGACAAGCTGCAGACCGTCGTCGCCATGACTCCGAACGTCCGTCATGAGCTGCGCTGGGCCTCCAACTTCCTCGCTGAGAACGGCAACACGCTGACCGCCGTCGTCTCCTACGGCGACCTGACTGCAGAAGTGGAAGTGGGCGTCGTGCCCGAAGGTCTCAACTACAACCTGAGCCGCTTCTGATCTAGTTTCATCTTCATCCGCTCTGAGCGTTTGCATACGACCAAGGGCCGCCCACTCCGGGCGGCCCTTTTTTTGCCGGAGGCAAGACCGTGCGGGCGCCTAGCTATTGTAGGTAGCCGAGGCTGCGTAGCTTCTCGATGGTATCCTCTTGCTGCTCGCTATCGAAACGGCTCGAGAGCGGATCGGCCGAAGCGGCCCACGCATCGAGATCTTTCCTCATTTCCGCGATACGCCCGCGCAAGGTCTCATCGAGATCGCGCCCGTCGAGCAGATTCTCACGCTCATCGGGGTCGGCCGCGAGGTCGTAGAATTCGACCTCGTCGCGATAGGGAGTGTGAATCAACTTGTAAGGGCCGCGACGGATCGCTCGGCTCTTGAGCGCATTGGTCCAACGCGAGTCGGTTTCGATATCCCGCCAGGGCTTGGTTGCTTCCGAGAAGCGGGTGGTCGCATCGTCCTTGCTCTCATCGAAGGCGATGGCTTCGCCTTCGACACGCTCGGGGAGGGGAAGGCCTAGGAAACGAAGGATCGTCGGCAGAACGTCGATTGAGGAAACCAAACGATCGATGCGTATTCCGGCACGTTCGGCACGGGGCAGCCGGATCATTCCGATGCCGCGGATCGTTGACTGATAAACGGTCTCTCCGTGATCGAAATATCCCTCATGGTCGCAAAGATTCTCTCCGTGATCGCTGGTGAGTACGACGAGCGCATCTTTGAGTATGCCTCGCTCTTTCAGTCCATCGAGCAAGCGGCCGATGTGGCGGTCCATCTCGTCGACCTCCGCTGCATAGAGCGCTTCGATGCGGCGAGCAATGGCCGGAGTCTTATTCGGAGTCTGGCGGCATAGCTCGGCGATGCGCGGCAGGGAGGGAAGCCTCTGCCCGGCAAGGGGGTCGTAGCGTTTGGCGACCTCGAGCGGAGGTGCATAGGGTGCGTGCGGGTCGAAGTAGTGAGCAAAGACGAAGAGATTCTTGCCGCCCGCGTTCTTACCGAGAGCGTCGATTCGGGCGAGCACGGCATCGGTGACCTTTTCTGCGCTGCGCTGGTTTTGATCGGCGCCCCGCTCTCCGACCTGAACGTCGAAGTCTTCGTCGTATTCTGCAAACCCTCGGGATAGGCCAAAGCGGCCGGCCAAGGCGAATGAACCGATCACGGCCATGGTATGAAATCCAGCCTCTTGGAGTATCTCCGTCAGTAGTACGTTTTCGGCGGGAATGACGAAGCCGTTTCGCGGTACGCCGTGAGTGTGCGGATAGCTTCCGGTGAAAAGGGATGTGTGGGAGGCCAAAGTCGTGGGGGCGGTGGTCATGAAATCCGTGAAGAGGATCGATTCTTTCGCCAAAGCATCGAGGTGGGGTGTGTGCGCGGGACTGTCCCCGTACGCCCCGAGATGATCGGCGCGCGTGGTGTCGAGCGAGATGAGCACGACGTGGCGCGCCGGGCCATCGAAGAGAGGACGCTGTTGCCCGCATCCGCTCGAGAGCACGGCTGCGAAGGTTGCAAGTGCGAGCGTGCAAGTCCGGAATCGCTTCATGGTCTTTTCTCCGCCCACCGGCGCGCAGCGGCGACGGCTGCGTGAGCGTCTAGGATGCCGTAGCCGGCCGCGGGGTCATGACCTTCCGGGCCGATATCCCGCGCCGTGGAGCGAAGCAGCTTTTCGACGTCCGGTACGGGCATATCCGGCGCGACTTGCAAGACCATTGCCGCGACACCGCCGACCCAGCCGACGGACATCGAGGTTCCAGCGCTAAGGGTCAACGAGCGCTTCGTGGGAAAGCCCGGCACGGGGACCTCCCATCCCGGGGCTGAGATGTCGGGAAACGGCTGGTCGGGAGCGCAAGGATTCGGGCCACGGGAGGAGGAATCGATCACTCGCCCGTGGCGATCGATGGCGGCGACGGAGAGCGGGCCGCCACCGTCGGGGAAGAGTCCGGAGAGCGCGGCGGGGGTCTGACCGCTCGCCGGGTCGTCGCCATCGTTGCCGGCCGCGAAGATCGGGACGACGCCGGCGGCGCGGAAGGCCTCGACGAGCGCGCGGTCGCGAGGGTCGCACCTTCCCTTGCCGTGGCCCCACGCCCCGAGCAAGACGTCCGGCTGGGCTTCGAAAAGCAACCAATCGGCGGCAAGCGCCATGTTGACGTTGTTGTAACTATTGAAATAGTTCGAAAGCGCGGCGGTCCACTTGGCTCCCGGGGCGGTTCCGAGCGCGTGCCCGTCGACCTCCCCGCCGACGGCACAAGAAAGGACATGGGTGCCATGCGGAGCCGTATCTCGGGGCGCCGGGTTGCCCTCCTTGGGGTCGTACCAGGCTCGTTCGCTGCGACGAGACGGCGCCAAGGCATCGTGGTCTGCGGCGATGCCGCTATCGAGAATACCAACGACGGTCCCTCGACCGTCGATGCCTTGCTCCCACAGGGATTTCAGGTCGAGAAAATCTACGCCCCAACTGTCTCCCGGGGGAATCGGCGGCGATTTGGCGATGGCGGATCCGGCTTTTCGGCGCTTTGCCGAGCGTACGGAATCGTATTCCGGGATCAATCGCGCCACGGGCTTCGCATTCTGCAATCGTTCCAGCGCCTCCGGCCGGCAGGAGACATAGACCATGTTTCGGAATCGCAGAGGCTCGTAGTACTCGACCAGGCCTTCATCGAAGAGGACTTCGAGCAGGGGTTCGATCGCACGTTTTCCTTGGTCGGCGACCTCTTGCAGGGCGAGCAGAGTGCGTTCGCGGGCTTCCCGCCTGCCGAGTCCCTGCCGATAGTGCCGTTCGCCGAGAGCCGTCAAATCGACCTGCGATCGGAGATCGACGAGCAGGCGCAGCCACTGATGCGCCTTGAGTTCACCCACCAGGATGGAGAACTTCTCATCCAGCGGCCTCGAGGATGCGGGGCCGGGATCGACCTCCATGGGCACTTCGTTCTCGGTGCCGGGGTCCTTCGAGGACGCGGGTAGTCGCACTCCCGCGCAGCCTGCCAGCATCGTCACACAAGCTAGAACAGCAAGAAACGATCGAAATCGAAGCAATGCGAAATCCTCCTAAGGGCCGGAGTCGAGCTCAGAGGAAGTATAGGCGGGCCGCCCGGAAAAGCCCGATGCATCCCGGGTTCCGTGAACGTACATTCGGGCCTGAAGGGAAACGCCGGCCTGCGGATTTCGGTGTCGAATCCGCGTGTGATCCGGACGGGAAGTGCTAGGATGGCGGCATCAACAAGCTTTGTTCTCTGTTCTCGTCGTCTTTCCGCCCTTCGCAAGCGGGACTGCCGGTTACAGAGCCGGTGGGACTCAACGAAAAAAACGCAGGTTTTGCACACGGCGCATTCGAGGGCCGGTGCGCCATACTTGGAGGTATGCCCATGCGTCACCCGAGGATCAGGCTTTCCGCCTTCGCCACGG
>JALUUK010000815.1 GCA_027021395.1 Acidobacteriota bacterium | reverse complement strand
CGGCGAAGTGAGTCGAGGAGTCGACGAAGCACGGCGCGCGCTGGCCATCCGGGAGGAGATCTTCAATGCCGGCCACCCGGTCGTTGCAGAGAATCTAGTCCAGCTTGCGCGGATGCTCGCTGCCACGGGAGCCCGTGACGAGGCCCTCGAGTTGCTCCACCGCGCCGAGAGCATTCTCCGCAAGCAACTCGTTCTGGCCGCTCGGGTGCTTTCGGAGCGTAAGGCCCTTCGTCTCGCCCGCAACCGGACGGCGGCTCGCGATCTGTGGCTGTCGGTTGCCGCCGCCGACCATGTTCGAGTCCTGCCTCGAGACCGAAAACGGGGTGCTCGGGAGCAAACGAGAAGGATTTGGGATGCCGTGATCCGCTCTCGCGCGCTCGTGCTCGATGAGATGGCCTCGCGCCGTCGAGCACTCGCCGGCATACGCAAGCCCGAAGTCGAGGCTCTCGTCGCCAAGTGGAAAGCGAGCGCCCATGGCCTTTCGGCCCTTCTGGTCAGCGGGCCGGCGTCCGATGATTCCGCCGAATATGCAAACGCTTTGGCCAAAGCACGCGAACGTGCCGAAGAGGCCGAGATGCTTCTCGCCCGGCACAGTGCGCCCCTGCGGCGACAGCGCGCGCGAGCAGGAGTCGGCCTTACAGAGGTGACGGCCGCGTTGCCCGAACGAAGCGCTCTCGTTGCCTTCGTTCGCTACGAGCGAACCGTGTTTCCCGAACTCCCGTTGAAAGCCGCAAACAAAGAGGCAAGCGGAGACGTCACGAAGACCGAAACGGTGCCGAGCTACCTTGCCTTCGTTCTTCGCGGCCGTGAGCAGCGACCGGCCTTCGTCCCGCTTGGCCCGGCCTCGAAGATCGACCGGCTGGTGAGCACGTGGCGCGTCGCCGTCGGCACCGAACCCGCGCCGCTTGCCCATGACGATGGAGAGTACGAGCATATCGGAGCGGAACTTAGGCAAACGATCTGGGATCCCCTATCCGACCTGATCGGAGATGCGAACCAAGTTCTCGTCGTTCCCGACGGTATGCTCAACTTGATCAATCTTGCCGCACTGCCTAGCGGAGAAGACCGTTACCTCGTGGAGGTCGGCCCCGCGATCCACTACCTTTCCGCCGAACGAGACATGGTACGCGAGCAAGATCCGAAAGTTGCCGGCAAAGGGCTGCTCGCCATCGGCGGCCCGGATTTCAGCGCCGCACCAGAGCAGGTCGTCGCCGATCTCCAACAGTGGATCTCCAGCCAAGACGATGTGCAAGTCGTCCAGGCAGCCGCTCTCGGATCTGCCTACCGCGGTCCCACCTCCGGATGCGATGGGTTTCGCTCGCTCGTTTTCGAGGATCTTCCGGGATCGCGCCTCGAGGCCGGAGAGGTCGTGCGATTCTGGCGAAGCACCGCTTCCTCGTCCGGAACCGCGGCACCGACGGCGGATCTGGTTCTGTCGGGCAGACGAGCAAGCGAGGCGGCCTTCAGAATCGGCGCGCCGGGCAGGAAAGCGCTTCATATCGCCACCCACGCCTTCTTGGTTCCCGACCGCTGCGGCACCGCCGCTTCAAAGAACGCCGGAGTTTCCAACGACAACCCACTGTTCCTCACCGGCCTAGCCTTTGCCGGGGCCAACCGGCGGTATGAGGAAGGGGCTTCCTCGCTTGCCGGAGACGGCATCCTCACCGCCGAAGAAATCGCCACTCTCGATCTTCGAGGAGTCGAGTGGACGGTGCTTTCCGCGTGTGAGACCGCGCTCGGCCAGGTGTGGGTAGGCGAGGGAGTGCTCGGCCTACGCCGAGCCTTCGAGGTGGCGGGCACGGGCACGCTGATCACCAGCCTCTGGAGAGTCAAAGACGACGATGCCCGAGAGTGGATGCGGCGCCTTTACTCGGCCCGTGCTGCGAAGACCAGCACGGTCGAGGCCGTACGCCGGGCCACCGCGGGGGTCCTCAGCACTCGCCGAAAGGCCGGCCTTTCGACTCACCCGTTCTACTGGGGGATGTTCGTCGCGGCAGGCGACTGGCGCTGATCGTCGGCAAACGACGGAACCTCACAAATCGGCGGGGCGCACGACTAAGAGAGCAGCGGGGGGAATGAGGACGGATGCAAGTGGTCCAGAACGGTCGAGATGCGTTTCGAGATCGAGTCGGCGTGAACCGAACGCGGGGAGGCGCAGCCATCCCGCAGACCTTCGCTTTCTGTTCCTATCCATTGAGCCATCGCGTATACTTCGGAACGGCGGAACAGCCCGGTGGGCGGGCCGTTCCGCGGGGTCGAGCCTCATGGCGGATCGCTCGCCGGGGTGGATGGCGTTCAATGAGGGAAGACGCTTCCGTTGAGAAAGCCACCGGGGCGACCGGAGGGCTTACCGGCGAAGAAGTCGAGGGGCTCTTGGCAGGCGATCCGTCTGCTTTGGCACGGATCAGGAATACCATTCGGGTCGTCGTTCGCTACAAAGGGTATTTCGTGCCGGGAAGCGAGCGAGAGGACCTCGTGCAAGAGGTGCTTCTCTCGGTCTGGCGCGAGGTGTCGAAGCCGGGATTTCAGCTTCGCGGCAGTTTCGACGCGTTCGTACGCTGCCTCGCACATCGGCGTTGTGTCGATTGGATCCGAAACCTTCCGCCCAAGGACCCCGATTGCCGCCCTGCCGACCAACGCGAACCTGCGCGCCCGGACCATCCCCTGCTCGAGAAAGAGAAGGTCTCCCTCGCGCGAAAAACTCTCGAAAAGCTGCGCGAGCCCTGCCGAAATCTGATCGAGCTTCATGTCGGCAAGAAGATTTCCTACCGCGAGTTGTCCGGCCAAACCGGTCGAAGCGAGATGGCCTTGCGCCGTCAGATGTCCGACTGCCTCAAACAAGCCCGCCGGATTCTCGAACGGATCCAGCGTTCATCCGCCGAGTCGGAGTAAGAGATGACGATTGAGCACGAACGAGCGACTTTGCTGCTCACCGATCTCGTGGCCGGCCGACTTGCCGGTCCGGTTCGAAGCGAGGTTTCCGCGCATGTCGACCGCTGCGAATCATGCCGTCGGGCCGTCCGGACGATCGAGGTTCTTGCCGACGGAATGGGCGGCGCGATGGAGAGCAAAGGCCACTTATCCAGCGAGCAGGTCGTGGCCTACGCGCTAGGGGAGATCTGCCACACGGACCCGGGCAGCGAAGCCGTCGTACTGAAAGCTCATCTCGAGCACTGTGCAAGCTGCGCCGACGAGGTGGAAACCGTGCGACGTGCAGAGAAAGCGGCCACCACGGCGCACCAAACCTCCGCACCCGACATCCGGCCCGCGCCCCGCTCGCACCGCCCGTCGCCGTGGACGCTGCTCGCAGCAGCAGCAGCGCTCGTCTTCGCGGCACTTTCTTATCCTGTCTGGATGGGGTTGATCCGAACTCCACCCATGGAAGAGCAGTTTGCCGGTGTCATCGAACCGGTATGGTTGACCGCTTCGGCACGAGGCCCCGACGTGCCGGAGCGGGCAATCGCTCTGCCCAAGAACGAACCTTGGATCGTCTTTCTGATTCAACCGCTGCTGCCGAGCGAGCATGCTCCCGAGGCGACCGCCCGCTTCAGCATCAAGCAAGACGGCAAGGAGGTCTGGCACGATCAACTGGAGCTTGGCGAAGCTTCCCGTCGCCTGCGGGAACAGGGTGCGATTCTTCTTGCAGTGCCTAGCGATGCCCTTCGCCCGGGTGCCGCCGAAGTCGACGTCTCCTTCGCGGGAGCCGAAGGATTCGATGTCGCTCCGATTCCATTCACGATCCTACGAGACACGCCTGCGATCGACGCATCCCCACCATGAAACGACCAGAACGAAGATGCGACTCGACCTGAGCGCCTAGGTTCCGATGGCAAGTGAACCCTCTGTTCCCTTTTCATCCGGCAGCCGACGGCGATATCCGCACTCACGGCATTTCCGGAACGAGGGGAGTCCCTGCAAGCGGCCATCCCCTCGAGCGTACGAGGTCCGCCAAGACCTCTGATCCGACCGGGCAACGGTGGAAGTTAAGCATCGATGATCGAATGAAGGTCGTGGGGATCCTCCCAGGGTTCCGAACCGTGGTACAGCAGCAGCGGGAAAATCAACGGGATCTTCCTTGCACCTTCGTTCTCCTCGATCCAGCACTCCCATATCCGTGCAAAATCGCAGATGAAGAGCACGGGCATCAGAGGTTCGCGCGTGTGTCGACGCACCACCAGCAGATAAACCTGCGCCCCGGAATCCGCGAAGCGGGCCGTGAAGAGAAGCTTGTTCTGCGGCGACTTCAAGGCTCGCCGAGCCAGCGCTGCCGGAGCGAGTTCCAGCGAGCTGAAGTCGATGCGCTTCGCCAGCGCTGCCGGCATATTCGTGCGCAGCAATCCCTCGGCTTGTTCCGGCTCGCTGAAGATTTCCTTGAAGAGCACATCGTCCGGCTGAAGTTCTTCGCTCATGGGTCATTGACCTCCTCAGAGTGAATCCGGAGTGTGAATCTTCGATGAGCCGGCCACCACCGATTTCACTGCTCGACGTTGCCAATGCGGGAATTGACGACGAGAATTCACGCCGGAAAACGATATGAGAAGCAGCGCTCCGTTCTTCGCCGCTAAGATGGCACGGCCCCGGCGGGGGCTCACGCGGCAAAGCAGAGTGGGGCCTGGGAGTGGAGGAGAAGGAATGAACTCGAGACGCCGAGCTTTCTTCCGGTGAGACCTCAGATGAGTCCGGAGACATCGATTCTTGTCGGAGGATTCTTCTTCACGGTGCTGGTCATCTTCCACCTCACATTCTGGAAGCTCTTCCGCTGGAAGTCGGATCTAGCGAAGTTGACTTCTCTCAACCGGGCGGTGATGCAGGTTCTCAATCTTTCGCTGACGATCATCTTCGCGATCTTCGCATACATTTCATTCCTTCATCCTGGCGAGTTGTTGTCGACTCCCATCGGTCTATTGCTGCTTTTGTTGATCTCCCTCTTCTGGTACGCCAGGGCTTTGCAACAGGTGATCTTCTTTGGCCTGAAAAAGAAATTATCCATCGGATTCCTTCTCTTCTTCCTCATCGGTGGATCGTTGTACCT
>JALUUK010000814.1 GCA_027021395.1 Acidobacteriota bacterium | reverse complement strand
GAGTTTCGCCACGGGGGCGACGCGCACCACTCTGCCTTCGAGGACCATGCCTAGGCCGTTGTTCTTCAGCACCAAATCCATCGCCTGATCCCAAGGAATCTGGTCGACGACGATCGTCACCTGACCGGTAACGTTCGGATCGAGCACGAAGTTCAGGCCGGAGATCTCGTGAAAGATACCGAAGACCTGCTTGATGTCGGCATCGACCAGATCGAGAGAGATCGGAGCACCCGCGAACTGTCGAGTGTTGTTTTGAATCGTATTGAGTTCGGTGGTCGGCAGCGGAACGGCGGGAGCGCTCGAACCGGCATTGAGAGAAATCGAACCCTCCAAACCGCTGTTCGTCACCGAAGACTTCTCGGCTGCCTGCGCGACCAGATCGGCGATCTCGGATTCGATCCACTGGCGGTCTTCTTCGTTCTTCGACGAGGTGAAAGAGTTGACTTCCACGACCGCGTCGCCTGCAGAACTTGCCGGGTTGATTTCTTCTGCGGTTTTTTCGACGGCAACGGGCTCGGCCATCGAGTCGGCGGTTTTTTCGGCGGAGGCGGGCTCGGTGATCGAGGCCGGCGTCAGCGTCGGCTTCGGGCGAGCGAAAGCGGGCTCTGCCTCTTCGGATCCGGCCTCGGGACGACCGGATACCAACGCCACCGGCTCAGGGACCGAACGGTCGATACTGGGAATCTGAACCGGAATCTCCTCCGGAGCCGTCGCGGTCAGAGGAATCTCTTCCGAAGCCACGGTCTCGGCCGGTGCCTCTTCGACCAAGATCGAATCGACTTCGATTTCTTCGATACCTCGCTCGAGAGGATCGATCTCCTCCGTCGCCTCGGGGGCCGTCTCCGGAATCGTCGAAGGCGACGACGCGGATGCGACCTCTAGGGGCTCGGATGCGGGAGCCGCCGGCTGTTCATCGGAGAGACTCGCCGCCTCGGTGGTCTCGGAACCGATGCGGACCCGCAGGTTTCGGCCGTCCTGCACGATGCTCCACTCGGGCATCTCCGTCAGATCGAAGACGACGCGGCCCATCGAGTCCGCCCCTTCCCGATACTGTCCCACGCGAACGGCGACCAATGCGTCATCAGCGACCTCGATCCGCGACCTGACCGAATGCACGTCGATTCCCGGAAGGTCGACGACGAGGCGATTCGGTCCTTCGAGCGTAAAGACGTCGTAAGGAAGTCCCCCATCGCCCGTGAGCACGATGTCGATCGCTCCGCCGGGCTGCTTGCTCACCACGAGATCGACGAGGGCCGATCCGGCTTCGCTTTCCTCCGGCACGGATCGGGATTCGATCAGTGGCGGCCGGTCATCATAGGAAACCCCCGCGACGGCCGGCGAAGGACCCGCGGCCAAGAAAGTTCCCATCATCAGGCACAAAACCGCCGGAACCCACGCCGTCGGGCTCTGCGCAGCCGAGCCGTCGACATGAAAGCGGACTGCCATCGATCGGCGCGCCGTCCGGAATGAGTATCTCATGCACCTTCCTCCTCGTATTCCATCTCGAATTCTGCGTCTTCCGGGCGCAGCCTCTTGAAGACGTCGCGATAAGGCTTGATCCGTCGGGGATCATCGACTTCTTGGCGAAACACGACGTGCCCCTGCCCCGCATCGATCGCGATCACTTGTCCGTCGTAGACGGGATCTCCGACACGCAGCGTGTATCCCCTGTTGTCGGAGCCGTTGAACAGCGCCACCGGCAGACCGGCTGCATCGACGGCGATACCTTTGAGATCGATCTCGGAAACCAACATTCCCGCGATCCCTCGAGGGCGTTTCTTTTGCAGATCACCGATGGTTCTGGTCCGGATCAAAGGCTCGAAAGGATCTCGGCGTCCGGCGGGATCGTAGGTAAAGTGCTTCCCCGTAATGACAGCCTCGTCATCTCGTTCGATCTCATCGATGACGTCGAGGTCCGAGCCCTTCGAACGTTCAGGTTGCTGCTCGCCCGCATTGGCTTGAGCGAAGGTCGCTTCGGCGATCGCCATACCCCCGACTAGCCCTAGCAGAAGCAGTATTCGGCTCGTTTTTCGAGAAGAGATCATGCGCCACCCCCCTGACCGGAAGCTTCGCCATCTTCGTGATAGATGTAGGTCTTGGCTACGAATTGGGAAAGAATCGTCGTCTGAATCGCTCGTCTCGATCCGGTTCGGTTGCGATTCGGATTGATGCGCACGCCCTCGACGTTGATGATCCTGGCGTACTTGCTGATCCGATCGAAGAACATGCCCAGTTGATGGTAGCTCCCCGCCACCTGCATCTTGATCGGCTGCTCTAGAAGAAACTCGCGTTCGATGCGGGCTCCCGGATGGAAGGTCTTGAGATCGAGGTTGGTCTGATCGGCGAGACTCTTGATCCACTTGAGAAGATCGCCCATCTCCGGCTCGGTCGGAAGGATCTGCCGTAGGTCGGTGAGCTTGTTCTCGAGCGACGCGATATCTCGTTCGAGGCGATCGAGCTTGGCCACCGCCTGCCGTCCCTTGCGGATCTCAGCCTGCTTCTTCTCTAGTGTTTCGGTCAGCCCGGTGATTTTCTTCTGCTTCTTGCTGAAGTCGCCCGGCCCCATCTTGAACTGAGAGAAGATCAGGATTGCGCCGACCGCGGCCGCAAGTGCGAGTTGCCCCCACCAAGGAATGTCCTTGAGCTTCATGTCTACCCCCTATCCCGAGACTTTTTCTCGGTGCGTCTCGGGGCCTCGAACGAAGTCGTCAGATGGAAGGAAACCCCCTCGGCGACACGTTGCGTGTTCCCGAGTTCGACATCTTCGAAATAAGGCGAGTCCTTGAGGTTGTTGTAGAAGTTCGAAACGGCGTTGTAGGTGGTGGCTCGACCACTGATCTCGATGCGTTTCCCCTTGTCGACCATCTTGTCCAACCAGAGAAACTCGGGGATCTCGTGGCTGATCTGGTCGAGCAGATGCACGGGAACTCGCTGCTGTGACTTGAGGTCCGAAATCAAGGTCACGCGCTGCTCGAGCGAACGTTTCTTTTTCTGATACTCGTCCACGGTCCGCCGGGCCTTCTCCAACTCGCGGAGTTCCTGGTCGGCTGCGGCGATCTCGCTGTTGAGCAACTCCGTTTGCTTGTTGAGCGAAACGTACTTCCAGCCGATGAAGGCGAGGCAGATCAGGATGATGGCGGCCGCCGCAAGACCGGTCGCGCTACCGGAGAGCGACGGTTTCCATGTTCCCTTGCCGCTCTTCTTGGTTTCGGGCGCCTCCAGCAGATTGATGCGAATCATCGGTCACCCACCTTTCTCAAGGCCAGTCCCATCGCCACCGCAGCATCGCTCGCAGCGCCTGCTTCATCCGCTACGCGATCCGGCAACGTGACTTTGCGGAACGGATCGAGCAATTCGACCTGCGTTCCGAACTGCGAAGAAAGAACCTCCACGAGCCCCTCGAGTCGAGAGCCGCCGCCGGTGAGGTAGATGGCGTCGAGCGTATTGGAATTGCCTGCAAAAGCCTTGACGAAATCGACCGTTCGCTGGATTTCTTGACAGAGATTCTCGTTGACCTCTCTGAGGATATTCGCCACTTGGTCGCCGGGAACACCCTCGACCGCCTCGCCGCGCTTGGCGGCCTCGGCTTGGTCTCTCGACAGTCCCAGCTCTTTTTGCAGCGTATCGGTGTATTCGTTTCCACCATTGCTGATGTCCCGCCAAAACACTGAGACACCTTCCTGCAGAATGGCGATGCTCGTGACCGAAGAACCGATGTCGATCAGCGCCGCCGATGGCGGAATCTGGTCTTCGTAGTTCGCCTCGAAACAATTGAGCGCAGCGAACGTACCCACATCGACCACCGCCGGCTCGAGTCCGGCCTGCTGTATGACGGAGGTGTAGTCCTCGATTTTTTCCTTGCGAGCGGCAACGAGGATCACATCCATATTGCCTTCGCCCGCAAGCGAGGAGCCGTGAAGGATGTGATATCCGAGCGACACTTCTTTTATGTCGAAGGGAATGTACTGCTCCGCTTCCCAGCGAATCTGCTCGGACAGCTCCTGCTCGCTCATCATCGGCAGGTTGATTCGCCGAATGATCACGGAGTTCCCGTTCAAGGCCGTCGCCACACGGGTATTCTTGATCTTGTTGTTGCGCCACATCCTGCGCAGCGTATCGACCACGAGGCCGGCATCCATGATCGTGCCTTCGACGATCGCTTCCTGAGGAAGCGGCTCCGAAGCGAGAGACTGGACTTCCCAGCCTCGGCCGCGGCCGAGTTCCTTCAACTCGATCACCTTGATCGCACTGTCACCGATGTCCAGCCCTACGAGGTCCTTTGATCGACCGAAGAGCATTCTGTCTACCTCCGCGTGGGTACGGCTGCGACAGGCCAGGATTGTTCGGGCAAGAACGCACAGGCACGGCTGAGTCCTGGCCGGTCCTCTCGCGGCGAATATTGGGTGCGCGCGTCGTGGGGGCAACCACTCCGTGGCCGGGGCCGTCGCGAATGGGGGAGCAGTGATCGAGTTCGGCCGGAGGCGCGGCGCGTGGAGAACCTGATACGAAAGTCGCGGATTCCTACTTCAGGGCGGCGACGGCATCGATTTCGATGCGCACCCCTTTGGGCAGTCCGCTGACCTCTACGGCCGCACGGGCCGGCCGGTGCTCCTCGAAAAAGGCGGCATAGGCCCGGTTCATTTCGGCAAAGTCAGCCATCGAGCGCAGGTAGACCGTCGTCTTGAGGACGAGTTGCGGCGAGGAGCCGGCTTCCTCGAGGACGGCGCGGAGATTCTCGAGCACCACTCGGGTCTCCTCGGCGATATCACCGGATACGAGGTCCCCGCTTGCCGCATCGAGCGGAATCTGACCGGAGCAGTAGACCAATCCTCCGGATACGACGGCCTGAGAATAGGGCCCGATGGCTGCAGGGGCCCTGCTGGTACCGACAAAGCGAATGGTCATCCTGCTTTCCTCATCTTAGACCCGACTTCGTCACGACGGTTTCATTCCGGGAACGAGCAGCGGTGAGATGCGCTCGACGGAGAATACACCCTCGGTCCGCCGCGCGCGCGAAACGAGGCGTTGGGCCTGGCGG
>JALUUK010000813.1 GCA_027021395.1 Acidobacteriota bacterium | reverse complement strand
GCAGCCAACCCATGTCGCCACCCGACCCCTTCGCGGCTTCGATCGCGGAATACTCTGAGGCCAAGGTCGCAAAGGGCTCGCCGCTGCGGGCACGTTGTGCCACCTGTTCGGCGAGTTTTTTCGCGTTTTCGACCTTGTCGGCCGGGTCGGCTTCCGAAACACGGATCAAGACTTGGCTGGCCCGTCGCTGTTCGGCGCGGCGAAAGCGATCCGAATTCTGCTCGTAGTACGCGGTGACCTGCTCATCGCTCAGTGTGATCTTGTCCGAAACCAAGGAGTCGTCGAAGTTGACATAGGTCGCTCGGCGAGCCTCTCCTTCGTTGAATTCATCTCTCCGAGTGTCGTACCAAGCCTGCAAGGTGGGCTCGTCGACGTTGATCTGCTCTTCGTAACGAGAGACGGGAAGTGCGATGTACTCGATGTCGACGGTCTCGTGACGAGAACGGAAGGTTTCCCGCAATTCTTCGTCGGTGATGACCACACCCGCAGCGAGCAGGCTTTGCCATTTGGAAGCGAGCAACTGTTCTCTGAAGGATTCGAGATAGGCGTCGGCACTGTAATAGCCCTGCACTCCACCGCGGGCGAAGAGGTTCTTGAATTGCTCCTTGCCGACGAACTTGCCGTCGATCTGGAATCCCGGATCGTTGAGCAGCATCGCGGAGAGTTCTGCGTTGGAAACGCGCAATCCGAGTCGCTTGGCGTCTTGAGCGATGAGTTTTCCGTTTTCGAGCTGAGACAAGGCCGCAGCAGGGATGTCGAGCCCCTGGCTGAATTGCTCGTAGTTCTCCCCGAAAAGCCGACGGTAGTAGGTCTCGAGACTGCGGCCTTGATGCTGCCAGACGCCGGCGGGAATTTCCTCGCCGTCGACCACGGCGACCCAAGCCGCACCACGGGGCCCCGGACCCGACTGGTCGCTGCAGTCGCCCGGTCCGAAGAAGATGACGAAAGTGACCGCCACGAGGAGGAGGATCCACTTGGTATGTTTGAGGTTTTTTCTAAAGACTTCGAGCACGATGCTGACCCTCCCAGACCGGAGCATCCGGATCGGGGCGAATCCGACAGACTACCGGTGTGCCGGGACTTCGGCAAGACCGACGGTTCCGGCCGGGTGCGGGGGATTCACTTGCGGAAAATGCGGAAGGTGGCGGATTTGCGCGTGCATTCGCCGGGAACCTAAGTTTGCTCCGAACTTGTGACGGGTGAGGTCTGCCCGGAAAAACAGAGGATGGCAGATGGTCTCCACACCGACTCCGGCTCCTCGCCGCGGTATGGTGACATGGGATTGGTTCTACGTCCGCTATCGGACGGTGGCCGTCGCTGCGGTCGTGGGGGTGGCGCTTTGCGCGGGAGTCGGCTGGTGGTGGTTCACTGGGGGAGCTTCAGCCGAGGAACGAGCGCTCGAAGCCATCGGCGATGCGCGCAACGCGGTTGCGGGGGCGCGCGCCGCGGGCGGCTACCCCGAGCCTCTGAAACAGGCGGAAGAACACCTCGCCCGCGCGCTCGGCGCGCTCGATCGGGCGGAGTACGAGCAAGCCATCACTGAAGCCGATGCTGCGGAAATGCTCGCCGGGACGTTGCTGGCGAGAGCGGAGGTCAGTGAAGCGACGGTCAGGATCGTGCGCATCGATGGGGACGTGCGTGTCAAGCGATTGGGGCAGTTTCTCTGGGAAAGCGCGCGAGAACGAGCCGTTCTCGGCACCGGCGATCAGATCCGGACCGGCGACGACGGTATGGTTCAGTTGGTGTACTTCGACGGGACGGTGACCACCATCCGCTCTTCGAGCTTGCTCGAGATACGCACGGCCGAGCGGCCGAGCGATACGACACAGGCGCAAAAGGTTTCCGAGAGGCTTGCCTGGGGCACGGTGGACACGACGACCCAGGGGAATCCGGATCGGCGCTCGATTCACGAAGTTTCGACGGAATCCGGGGCGGCGAGCGCGGAGACCGCTGCCGAGTTTCAGGTTCAGCATGATCGCGAACGCGGCCGTTCCGAGATCATCGCCTGGAAGGGGGAGATCACCTTCAAGGGCGCGGAAGGTGAAGAGCGGATCGTCGAGAATACACGTGTGACGGTGTTCGATGGGCAGATCGTCGATCGCAAGGATGTGCTCGGCTCGCCTCGCCTCGTCGCACCCGCCGATCAAAAGACCTATCTCGGCCCGGGCGATACCTCGATTTCCCTGGCGTGGAGACCGCTGGAAGGAGCGCAGAGCTACTCGGTGCAGCTTTCGGACAAGCCTCTCTTTTCTCAGATTCTCTTTACGATGCGCGAATCCGGTGGATCGTCCGTCGTCATGCCTCCTCTGGCCGCGGGTTCCTACTATTGGCGCGTGGCCGGCATCGATGTCGACTCCGTTTCCGGTCGCTGGTCGGAAACCCGCAAGTTCCGCATTCTCGGCAGCGAATTCCACGATTTCGAGGATGCGACTCCGCCCGAGTTGAAGGTCAGCGAAACTCAGGTCATCGGGTCGAATGCGATCATCATCGGGCATAGCGAACCCGGGGCACGGCTTTGGATCGGAGAAGAACGCGAGCCCGTGGACGTGAAAGACGATGGTTCCTTTCGCTGGTTGATCAAGCTTCAACGAGACGGCTGGAACGAGGTCCCGGTGATCTCTCAAGATGCGGCCGGCAACGAAACGCGCATCGAACTCAAGGTGTACATCGATGTCTTCTGAGCGCTCGCCGCTAGCTCTCCTTCTGACCACGCGGCGGAAGAAGAGCGGCTTCGTGCGCGGAGGAAGGCCCCGCGCGGTCGTCGTTCGTCGGGTCTGCGGGCCGGACGACCTCAAAAAGCTTCCTCAGGCGCCGATTCTTCTGGTCGACGGCGAGGACGAGCAGGGCCATCTGCACGCCTACCTGACCAAGCTGAACCGAGCGACGAATCGGCCGCCGATCTACCTCGGCGCTCCGCCGAACGCCGTCCAGCGGCGTCTTTCGCGTTGGAAGGGACTCGTCGATGGAGCGGTGGCTTGGCCGCTCGACGCGGGTGCTCTCGAAGCGATGGCGCACTTGGCGATGAGCAAGACATCCGCCGAAAAAGCAGCGCAGCGTGCTCGCTCGCGGGCCGCGCAACTATCGGACCGCCTCGCGCTGCTTTCCGATACGACCCAGGCTGCGGGTTCGCTGCTCAACTCGGAGATGGTCTCGCGTTTCGTGATGCAGAAGGCGGCGGAGGTCGTCGAAGCCAGCCGGTGGCGACTCTACCGGGTGGATGCGCGCGCGGGTGACTTTCGCCTCGATACCCGCCTCGATCCGCCCGGATGCCCGGCGCCCGACCCGCGGATTCCGCTCGATGTGGGGCTCGCCGGCTGGGTCGCCCAGCATCGTCGCGCTTTGCGAATAGAAAAAGCCGCCTCCGATCCTCGGCCGGATCCCGTCCGGGAGTGGCCCGGACCCGCATTGCGGGCGGTGATGGCGGTGCCGCTGATTTCGCGGGGCCGCGTGATCGGTGTCGCCGAACTGGCGGATCCGCCCCGCGCACGCTTTCCGCTGAAATCACTGGAGTTGTTTCAGACGTTGATGGAGCCGGCTTCGATCGCTCTCGAGAACTCGCTGCTCTTTTCGAAGCTCGAAGAGCGGACGGTCACCGACGACCTGACACAGCTCTACAACGCTCGATTCATGGAGAATTACCTGCGCAGAGAGACCAAACGCTCGGCTCGCTACGGCCATCCGGTGTCTCTGATGTTCATCGATCTCGATCATTTCAAAGCGGTCAACGACCACAATGGTCACCAAGCCGGATCGCGAACGCTGGTCGAGGTCGGCGAGATTCTTCGAGACAACGTGCGCGATCTCGACGTCGTCGCCCGATGGGGAGGCGATGAATTCGCGGTCGTATTGCCCGAAACCGACGCAGAAGGCGCGGCGGCGCTCGCGGAAAGGATCCGAGCCCGCATCGAGGATCACGACTATCAGGGCCGGATGGGCATCGACGTGGGCATTTCCGCGAGCATCGGCATCGCATCCTGCCCGCAGCATGGGACGAACTCGGCGGCATTGCTCGCGGCCGCCGATGCGGCGATGTACTACGTGAAGTTTCACGGGAAAAACGGCGTTCACGTCGCATCACAGGCGAATGAAGCCGAGCCCGTGATGCGATGAATGCTCGCGCATACCAAGAAAATCCCGGAATCGACGGGAGAATCAACCGAAAGTGTTGTATGAGGGATCACCATTGGCTAGGATCGATACCGGTCCTTTCGTGAAAGAAGAATTCGTCGCCCCTCGCCGTTCAGGAGGAACTTCCTTTGGCCTTTTCGCCGCGTTCACTGCTTTCCCTGTTTTCCAAGGATCTCGCCATCGATTTGGGAACGGCCAATACGATCGTCTTTGGGCGAGGTAAGGGAATCGTCGTCGACGAGCCGTCGATCGTCGCCGTCAACCAAAAGACCGGCCGTGTCGAGGCCGTCGGTGCCGACGCGAAGGAAATGCTCGGACGCACGCCGGGCAACATTCTGGCGATTCGGCCGATGAAAGACGGCGTCATCGCCGATTTCGAACACACCGAGCGCATGCTCGAGTATTTCATCCAAAAGGCCCACAACAACCGCAGAATCGGTGTTCGGCCGCGCATCGTCATCGGTGTTCCTTCGGAGATCACTCAGGTCGAAAAGCGCGCCGTGCAGGACTCCGCCTCCAAGGCCAAGGCCACCGAGGTCTATCTCGTCGAGCAGGCGATGATGGCGGCCATCGGCGCGGGGCTGCCGATCACCGAGCCGACGGGCAACATGATCATCGACATCGGCGGCGGAACGACGGATATCGCTGTGATTTCGATGGCCGGCATCGTTTACAACCGCTCGGTGAGAGTCGCCGGCAACGAGATGGATGAAGCCATCATCCAGTACATCAAGAAGAAGCACAATCTGCTGATCGGCGAACGGACGGCGGAAGAGATCAAGATTTCCCTCGGATCGGCCTTCCCGCTCGATGAGGAACTCAGCCTCGAGATTCGCGGTCGTGATCTCGTCGAAGGGATCCCCAAGACGATCACCGTCACCGACGAAGAGATTCGGGAAGCGCTCGCCGAG
>JALUUK010000812.1 GCA_027021395.1 Acidobacteriota bacterium | reverse complement strand
CGTATCTCCGACCGTGACGAAGGGGGGGCCGTGCGCCGAAGAGGTATGCAGGTCGACGAAGAAGACTTCGCCCTGCGACGATGCGATGGCTGCTTCGAGTTCATGAAGAAGCTCGACGAGTTCGCGATCTTCGCCCGCTAGCGTATCCGTGTCGCCGGCGGCGCGCAGGCGCCGGATCTTGCTCTCGGTCCAGTGGCGATTGAGATCGGATTGCATGAAGCGTTCACGTGCCGCGAGCGCTTGAAGGTTGCCCGCAAGCGCCACGAGGCGACCGCGAAACCCTACGTCATGTTTCGAAAGTGTTTCAAGAACGCTCGCGGCGGCGAGCACTCCGGATGGTTCATTGCCGTGGAGTCCGCCGATGACGATCAAGGTCGGCTCGCTTCCACCGTCGGTCACGCTCTCCATCTTGCCGATGACGCGCCGCACTTCGCCTAGTCGGTCGAAGAGATTGCGTTCGGAAGGTGCTGTGAACGTTCGTTTCGTCATTCGAATCGTAACGGCCGGGTCGATCTTCGGCCTCGCTGTGCTCCGGCCGGCGGGCCGGAGCGGAGAGATCATCTCAAAGTCGAGTCGTACGGAGACAATCCATCGTACATAGACAATCTACAGGGTGAATCGCGCGAGGCAATTCCAATCCTACCGGCGAAGTGCGCTGGTGAAGCGCTAGTCCTTGAGCTGTTCTTCGAGCAAGCCTGCGGCTACGTCCATGAAGTCACGTTCCGTGACGATGCCGACCAGTCGGCCGCCCTTGACGACCGGCAGGCAGCCGATCTTCTGCTTTCTCATCAAATCGATGGCTTTGAGGGTCAGGGTTTCCGGGGAAACGGTGATCGGTTTCCGCCGCATCACCTCGGAGACCGCCACAGATCGCCCTTCCTCGCCGGTGATGCCGCGTGCCATCAGTCGCAAGAGCATGCGGTAGGAGATCAGCCCGACCAATCGGTGGGAGTGGTCTTCCACCGGAACATGACGGATGCGCTCCCACTCCATCAGATTGGCGACGAGATCGACCGGTTCGTCTTCGCGCACCGTGAAAAGATCGGTCGTCATGTACTGTTCGACCTTGAGGAAGTAGCGCTTCCAGCCACCGGCTTCCTCGTGGGATGCAAGGTCCCATTCAGCCACGGGCTTGCCCTCCTTTTGACGTGACAAGATCGCCGAAGTCAAAGCGTTGAGCCGCTCGCCGAGGCTCGCTTTCGAGCGCCTCATCTTGCTCTTCGACTTGAGCATCCACTGCGAACCGGTTTGGCCGCTGCTGCAGCGCTTGGAGATGACGTTCAGATATCGCCGGATGTCGTCACCATCGATGCCGCGCTTTTTCAATCCCTCTTCGGCAAGGGGCAGCAGCTTGTCGCAGATCAGCTTCTGCGCGGGAACCTCCGTGCCGTCGAGCCAAATGAACTGCGACGAGAGGCCATGCCGTGCGGCGGACTTAAAATTCAACTTGGCCTGCTCGAATTCCATCAGTTGCGAGACATCTTCGTAGCGGTCGGAAAGCGCACTGACGAGCCCGTACCACAGTGCGGCATTGGCAATCTCGTCGATGACGGACGGACCGGAGGGAAGCACGCGGTTCTCGATGCGCAGGTGCGGTTTGCCGTCGGTGATGCCGTAGCAGGCGCGATTCCAGCGATAAACCGTTCCATTGTGAAGACGCAGCGAATTGAGCGAGGGAATCTCGCCGCGCGAGAGCCGCTCGAAAGCGTTTTCTTCGTTGTCGTCGGAAATCAAGACACGAAAGCGGGAGATGTCTTCGCGATAGAGTTCGAGCACGGAGCGTTGCACCCATGCTCGACCGAAGGTGACGCGCGGAGACCTTTCTCGAAGATGACGACCCGAACGCCTCGTGTCAACGGCTTGCTGAAAAAGAGCGATGCGCGTTTCGCGCCACAACCTGCGACCGAAGAGCATCGGCGAATTGGTGGCGATCGCCATGATGGGAGCGGCGACGACTTGAGCGATGTTGTAGAGGTTGGCGAATTCTTCGGCGCCGACCTGAAAGTGAACTTGGAAGCTGGCATTGGCGGCTTCGAGCATCACGGAGTCGTGCTTGACGATGAGTTCGTCGATGCCCTTGATGTGGAACTCGTAGGTCCCGCCGCGGAGGCGGCTCATCTCGCGGTTCAAAGCCTTGTAGCGGGGGAAAGGCGTCATGCTGTCGAGGCCGAGATCGGACTTGCGCAAGGTGGGCAAGATGCCGGTGAGCACGGGTTCGAGACCGAGGTGCTCGAGCGCGACCCGCGCCTTGCCCATCAGTTCATCGAGCTGTTTTTCCATGTTGCTGAGGCATTTTCCGCCGAATACCTGCGGGTCGAGGTTCACCTCTAGGTTGAAGAGTCCGAGTTCGGTGGTGAAGTGCTCGTCATCGAGTTCCCGCAACGCTTCGAGCGCGGCCATGGCCGGGCGCAGGCTGTGGTCGACGAGAAACATCTCCTGCTCGGCGCCGATGCGGCGTACCCCGCTTTCGATCATCCCCTCATTGAGCATCTGCTCGAGCGCTCGCAGATCGGTCAGAACGTTTTTCAGGAACTGCCGGAGGTTTTCGCCTTCGACATGGGTGTCACGGATCTCTTGCTCTCCCATTGCCCGTGCTCCACGGCCTTCGTCTCGACCTGCTCTGATCCTACCAGCATTTCGGCCGCTTTCCTGCCCTCATCCCGCCGGTCGGGGCGATTTCGAGCGATGAGGGAGGCCGTCTTCGTCTCGCGTGGAGAGATCAGCCGAGTGCGAGGGATTGCACCATGCGGGGGACGGAGTGCGCCCATTCTCCCTCCCAGCGCTCGAGCAGCGCGACGGAGGGCGACTTGCCCGCGGCGATCAGCTCTTCGGCGGGAGCGAGGTATCTGCGGTCGTCCTTCCCTAGCGCGTCGAGCGTGCTTCCGGCGATCGCGCAGATTTCGGCGCAGATTTCGGCGACCGGTCTACCGTCGGGGGTGTCGGCCTGCAGTCCTTGCCGGAGGCACTGCTCATGCAACGCTTGGTGGGCATCGGCGTCGAGGGAGTCGACCAACGCGGTCAGTGCGGCATCGCTTTCGGGACTTCCGTAGACGATTCCGGTCGCCAGCGCGGCGTAGGCGAGGGCTCTTTCGGGTGTGCTTCCGTCACAGCAACGGACTTCGAGGTACTGCTTGAGCCGGGCTTCGGGAAAAAGCGTGGTCAGGTGAAGATCCCAGTCGGCCGGCAGGGCGTGGGTTCCATGACCGCCGTTCGCCATGAATCGGCGAAAAGTGCGCCCGGTCATGTCGATCAAGCGTCCGTCTCGCTCGATGAAGAACATCCCGGCATCGAGCGCCCAGTCGACGTAGTCGGCGAGGCCGCTGCCTTCGGTGATCAGCGATCGTGGAATGCCGCAACGGTCGGGATCGGTTTCGAGCCATACCCGGCCGCGGAAGGAAGCCCAGCGGTTCGCGCGGCCTAGGCTGAGGGGGGAATTGGCGAAGATCGCCGTGATCAACGGTGCCAAGAGAAGCACGAGTCGCAGCTTGCGAGCGGCCTCTGCGGCGTCCTCGAGGTCGAGGTTGACCTGCACTCCGGCGCTGGTGCGCATCATCCACGGGGCGAGTCGCCCGACCGTCGGCAGATAGCGGGCCATGATTTCATAGCGCGGCTTTGCGAGAATGGCGACCGCTTCCGGATCGGTGTCGGGCTGCAGGCCGAGCGGCAGCCAGCGGATTTCGAATCGGGACGAGACCTCCACCAAATCGGCGATGAAAGAGCGGAGTTCGGCCTCCACGTCGGAGAGCCGTGCGTGGGGCCTGCCCGACATCTCGATCTGCGATCCGGGTTCGAGCGTGATGCGGGTGCCGTCTCGCTCGAGTTCCCGCAGCGGTTCGTCGCCGATCCGATTCCAGCCCTTGTCGTCGGCGAGCGCGTCGAGAATGCTGCGGACCGAACGCGGCCCCGCGTAGGGAGCATGCCGGCCGCTTTCCTCGAGCACGCCGAGAAACTCGCATTCGAGCCCGACGAGACGATGGGCCGCACCCTGGAATTCGCTCGACAACCTTTCTATGAGCCCCTCGCGGGTCAGTCGCGTGGTCATCGTCCTCTCGAAGGAAAATCCGTCGGGGCATTGCCCGGCGTGCGGAGCAGGCCTATCCTGGCGGCAACCTGGGAGTTTGTCGAACAACCGGGTCGGGCTGCGAGGTTCGAACTCGCTCGTTTCCCGTGCGTTCCGTGAACTTCAACGCGCCGGTGACGATGGTTTCTGATTCTAGGAGCCTGCGCGGTTGAGAATTCGCGGCCGAAACGGGCCTCTCATCCGGGGTGTTTCGGCCGCGAGTTTTCCGCCGCGCCTGCTCTGTGAGAGTACGGAGGTCTCCGATGGAGCAGGGGAACGTGCGCAAAGGGCGTCACGGGCTGGATTCTCTGGGTATCGTCAATCCGGGTCGAGTGTATTGGAACTTGCCGGCTCCGGCGCTCTATGAAGAGGCGATCCGTCGCGGCGAAGGGCTGATCTCGGCGCAGGGGCCGCTGGTCGTGCGAACCGGGCAGCACACCGGGCGCTCTCCCAACGACAAGTTCATCGTCAAAGAAGGCGAAGCCGCCGAGAAGGTTTGGTGGGGCAAGGTGAATGCCGCGCTCGATGAGGCGCATTTCGATCGCCTGCACTCCCGCGTGCTCGCCGGCATCCAAGGCCGGGATCTCTTCGTCCAAGATCTCTACGCCGGAGCCGATCCGACGCATCGCCTGCCGGTGCGCATCATCACCGAGTTCGCGTGGCAGAGCCTGTTCGCGCAGAACATGTTCATTCTTCCCGACGTTGCCGACTACGCCGACTTCGAGCCGAAGTTCACGGTGATCGACCTCCCGACCTTCCAGGCCGTGCCCGAGGTCGACGGCACGCGATCGGAAGTCTTCGTCACGCTGAATCTCGGCAAGAAACTCGTCCTGATCGGCGGCACGCACTACGGCGGAGAGATCAAGAAATCGATCTTCACCGTGATGAACTATCTGCTGCCGTTGCGGAGAGTCATGGCCATGCACTGTTCCGCCAATATCGGCAAGCAGGGCGATACCGCGCTGTTTTTCGGTCTTTCGGGGACAGGCAAGACGACGCT
>JALUUK010000811.1 GCA_027021395.1 Acidobacteriota bacterium | reverse complement strand
GGATCGCCGGGACGCAGCTTGCGGTAAATCTCGAGCAGCGCGTCTTCCGGTGTTTCAACCGTATCTTTGGCCAAGGTGTTGTGCAGCAGATAGCCGCAAGGATCGTTTTCGGGAAAGAAAACCAGCAAGCGCTCGATGCCGGCCTCGCGGATATCGGCGATCTTCGACTGCGGGACCGGCTCGTTGACATTGACGAGCACTTCTCCCGTGGAAGGGTCGACGACCGGCTCGAGCGCGACGGCGCCCGTGAACTCATCTTCCGACAGTGCCAAATGAGGCAAGCCGGCCTCTTCCAAGCGCCGCAGATTGGCTTTGCGGATCTTCACGCCCTTGCGGACCACGACCTTCCCGGCCTTGTTCTTGACCTCCGACGAAGACTTTCGCTGCAATAACCCCGGCCCGACGCTCCAGAGCATTTGATCCTTTTCGAAGAGGATCTCGGTCGGCGTGTAGAACTCTCGCAGAATCTCCTCGTCCGTGGAAAGCCCTAGCGCACGCAGAAAGATCGAAGCGAGAAACTTGCGCTTGCGGTCGATGCGGACGTGGACGATGCCCTTGGCATCGATCTCGAACTCGACCCATGCTCCCCGATAAGGAATGACCTTGGCTGTACACGATGTTCGATCGGCGGTGGCTTGAAAGAAGACGCCGGGGGATCGATGCAGTTGCGAAACGATCACACGCTCGGTTCCGTTGATCACGAAGGTCCCGTTGTCGGTCAGCATCGGCACTTCGCCGAAGTAGACCTCTTGCTCCTTGATGTCGCGAATCGTCTGCGCACCGGTCTCGGGATCTTTGTCGTAGACGACGAGATGCACGGTCACCTTCAGCGGCACGTTGTAGCTCATGCCGCGCTCCTGGCATTCGCTGACCTGATACTTGTACTGCAACTCCACAGGCTCGCCGCATTCCTCCGAGATCGGCACGGTGTTCTTGTTCATTTCACCGCAGGCCGGACAGGGCACTTCGGAGGCCTTGGGTTCGCGCACGACGAAGGGACAGCCGCAGGTCGTGCACGCGATCCGCAGATTCTCGATGCCCTGCAAGTTGCCGCACTTGCTGGCCCAATTGCCGATCGAGTACGAGATGAACTCGAGGCTGCAGGTCTCACGAAAATCGACGATCGGGAAAACCGACTTGAAGACGGCTTGCAATCCCGAATCATCGCGGTCGTCCGGCGCCGTGAAAATCTGCAGAAAACGCTCATAGGAACGCTTCTGCACCTCGATCAGGTTCGGTACCGCGATCGTCGTGGGAATTTTTGAAAAATTATGGCGATTGAGAGACGTCTTTTCGGCAGTGGCCATCAGGTCTCATCTCCTCCGTAAAACGGAGAAAGCACTACGACATCATCCACTAGCACCAGCGAAGTCATTCGGCCTCGCCGGCACCGCTCAATGAACGCACGGGCACGCCGAGCCCCTCCAGGGACCCGGCACCCCGCATCCACTCCACGTCGAATCGAAGCAACCACGCTTTCGATGACCGGCATCGAGAATGATTACTTGATCTCCACGGTGGCGCCCACTTCTTCGAACTTCTTCTTGATATCTTCGCATTCTTCCTTGGAAACGCCTTCCTTGAGCGCCTTCGGCACCGACTCGACGAGATCTTTGGCATCCTTGAGGCCCAAGGAGGTCACCTCCCGCACCGCCTTGATCACGTTGATCTTCTTGGCACCGACTTCCGTGAGCACGGCGTCGAATTCCGTCTTCTCCTCGACGGCGCTCGCTTCAGCACCCGGCGCAGCGACCGCAACGGCGGCGGTCGCGGCAGCGGAGACGCCCCACTTTTCTTCGAGCATCTTGACGAGTTCTGCCGCCTCCATGACGGTCAGTTCGCTTAGGTTGTCCGCGATTACATTGAGATCTGCAGCCATGATTCTCTTCTCCTAACAGCCCGGCCAGGTCTTCTGCTTGCCGGCATATTTCCCTGAAATCTCCTGGTATCTCACCGAAACACTCGATTCCGGGCCAGGCTCATCCACACACCTACCAAGTTCAACTACTCGTTCCCAAGTGCTCCGGCCTTCCCTGCCTCGTCGACGACGCGCGCAAGCTGGGTCGCGGGAGTATTCAACAATCGTGCGAGCATCGTCGCCGGGCCGTTGATCGCCGAGAGAATCATCGCTCGCGTATCATCGAGCCCCGGCAGCTTGGAAACAGCCTCGATGCCCGCCGAGTCCACGACATCCCGTCCCTCGATCAACCCCGCGCGCAGTTCCAGATTCGGGTGATCCTTGGCGAAGGCCACGAGGCCCTTCGCCGCAGAGATCGGTTCTTCTCGATGGTAGACCATCGCCGTCGGACCGCGAAAAGATTCGTCCAGCTTCTCCGCAGCCCTACCCGAGGCGGCTCGCCTCGCCAAACGGTTCTTGACCACACGCATCATGGTTCCCGACTTCCGCAAGTCGGCACGCAAGGAATTGATCTCGTTGGAGGTCAAACCGGTGAGGCTGACCAAATAGATGCTGTTGGCCTCCTCGAAAACCGCGGCAATTTCATCCACGATCGCGTTGTTTTCTTCTCTGGTTCTTGCCATCACTCTTCCTCGCTCGCATCCCTAGCCGCTGCGGTTGCTTCCTAGTTCTTTTCCAGGTCACCGAGATCGATCTTGATACTCGGGCTCATCGTCGTTCCAATGTGCAGAGAGCGGATATAGCGCCCCTTCGCTGCCGCCGGTTTGGCGCGCTGAATGGCGCCGACGAAGGCCTGAAAATTCTCCTCGAGCTGCTCGGAAGAAAAAGACTGCTTGCCCAACACGCCGTGAACGATCTTCAACTTATTGACGCGAAATTCGACGCGACCGCCCTTCACGTCGCTGATCGCCTTGGCGATATCCATCGTCACGGACCCGGTCTTGGGATTGGGCATCAGACCGCGCGGTCCAAGCACCTTACCAAGACGACCGATGTCGCGCATGACGTCGGGGGTCGCCACGACCGCGTCAAACTCGAGAAAGCCGCCGGTGATCTTTTCCACGGCTTCCGGACCGCTCATGACGACGTCGGCTCCTGCTTCCTCAGCCTCTTTGAATTTCTCACCGCCGGCAATCGCCAAGACACGCACCTGCTTTCCCGTACCATGCGGCAAGGTCACCGTGCCGCGCACCATCTGATCAGCATGCCTCGGGTCGACTCCGAGCAAAACGGCAATCTCCACCGTCTCATCGAATTTCGCCCAGCCAAGACCGCCGACACGCGCCATGGCTTCACCGACGGTCGACGTTCCCTCGGTGCAGGTCTCTGCGACTTTCCTATAGTTCTTTCCTCGCCGTGCCATCTTATCGATCCTCCGATCAGCCCTTGATCTCGATACCCATGCTGCGAGCGCTTCCCTCGATGATGCGCATGGCGGCTTCCATCGATGCCGCCGTGAGGTCGGGCATCTTGATCGTGGCGATCTCCTCGACCTGCGCGCGGGTCACGGTGCCCACCTTGTTCCGATTGGGCTCCCCGGAAGCCTTCTCGAGGCCGGCCGCCTTCTTCAAGAGGACCGAAGCGGGCGGAGTCTTGGTAATGAAGGAAAAGGAGCGGTCGGCGTACACCGTGATCACCGCCGGGATGATCATTCCGTCCTGCCCCTGCGTTCTCGCGTTGAACTGCTTGCAGAAGTCCATGATGGCCACGCCGTGCTGACCGAGCGCCGGTCCTACGGGCGGCGCAGGCGTCGCCTTTCCGGCGGGGCAGTGCAACTTGACGATGGCGGCGACCTTCTTTGCCATGGGGTAACCTCTCTCTTTCTCGTCTCTATCTCGCGCCTAAGTCTCGGCTCTCACGCTCTATCGCGTCCGTCGGGCCCGGCATCATTCCGGGCGCTTGACTTGGTGATACTCCAATTCCACAGGTGTCGCTCGGCCGAAGATGCTCACCATGACCTTCAAGGTGGCCCGGTCTTCGTTGACCTCTTCTACGACTCCCGTGAAGTTGCTGAATGGGCCGTCGATGATCTTCACCGTCTCGCTCACTCGATAGTCCAGCTTCGGCTTGGGCTTTTCTTGCGTGACATGCACTTGGTTCAGAATGCGGTCCACTTCGCCCTGCGACATCGGCAAGGGGCGCTGGCCACCGCCTACGAATCCCGTCACTTTGGGGGTGCTGCGCACCACGTGCCACGCCTCGTCGGACATTTCCATCTGGACGAGCACATAACCTGGGAAAAACTTCTTCTTGATGTGGTACTTCTTTCCGTCCCGTACCTCGACGACTTCCTCGGTGGGAACCAACACTTCTCCGATCTTGTCGCCCATTCCATAGGCATCGGCTCGCTGTCGCAAGGACTGTTTCACCTTGTTTTCGAATCCGCTGTAGGTGTGGATGATGTACCACTCTTTGCCGTCATCAATCTTTTCGCCGTCATCAAGCTTGCCGTCATCGAGAACGGCGTCTGCGGCATCCGCTCCTTCGCCGGCATCGCCGGCGTCCTTCTCGCCAGCACTCTCTTCGACGGGAGCGGGCGGATCGGCAGATTCCGACCCGAGAGGGACGTCTGATGAATCATGCCGCTCGATATCGACCATAATCTCGCCTCAGTGCTGGAGTGACCGGAACGTCGCCGTGCGGTCCCATACCGCACTCGCCGCCTTCCGGCAATCTACGAAAAGAACACCAACCGATGGATCCACGCCAGGACGAGATCGATCGCCCCGAGGTAGATCCCGATCACGACGACACATGCCACGACGACCATCGTCGTACCGTACACCTCCTGCTTGGAAGGCCATGAAGTGCGCTTCATCTCTTTCCAGACATCTTCGAGAAATGCCCGGAATCTCCTCAAGCTACCCACGATCGCCTCCGGTCCAACGAGGGAGTACGGCTGGCAGGCCAGGAGGGACTTGAACCCCCAACCCTCGGTTTTGGAGACCGATGCTCTGCCAATTGAGCTACTGGCCTTCCCGTCATCTCCCTAAACTCGTCCGTTCCACTCCAAAACTCTTACTACTCGATGATCTCGGTGACCGAGCCGGCTCCGACCGTGCGGCCGCCTTCGCGAATCGCGAAACGCAGGCCGCGATCCATCGCGATCGGCTGAATCAACTCGATCTTCACCTCGACGCGATCGCCCG
>JALUUK010000810.1 GCA_027021395.1 Acidobacteriota bacterium | reverse complement strand
TGCGCGACCCCACGCTCCGAGAAACGAGCTTCGGCAAATTCTCCGTCCGGCGGGCGATCGAACCTTCCCCCTAGGCCCGCCCGCACCCATTCCAGCAAGACTTCCGACTCGAGCGGGTAGTCTAGAACATGATCGGCTCCGACAAGAACCTGGAACTTCTTGGCGTCATCGTCCGGAGGGATCATGGCGATCAGGACCGGAATGTGCCGCGTACGAGGATCGTTTCGCAAGCGTTCGAGAGGAAGCAGCGAGCACGGGCAAATGATGACGACCAAGTCGCCGCCTGTTCTGGCCGCTTCCATGGCAAGCCGAGCGGGTTGATCAAAAGCGACGATCTCGGCGCCGAGTTCCGGTGCCGCTTTGGTCAGTACTTCCGTCGTTCCGCCGTTTGGGTCGGCTAACAGAATCCGTTTGGGCAATTTGTCCAAGTCGTTGGTCGACATCTTTCGCTGCACCCTAGGAGCCTGTCCGGCGTAGGACCCGCGGCCGAAACGGTCCGCATAAAACTTGGGGCAGTGCGGGGCACCACGCAAGGGCCGGGCGATCCTTGCCGATTTCTGATAGTCTGACCGGCCTTTGTATCCAGCGCTCACCCTGCCGGATTCTTGAAGTTGGACCGTCCGCTACCCCTGATCGCTCCTCGGGGAGCACCCGGGCTTGAGGAAATCCCTGATGAAGATTCTCGTATGTATCAAGCAGGTTCCCGACAAAGACGCAAAACTCGTGCTCGATGCTTCCGGAAGCGGCATCGTCGAAACCCAAGTGAGTTGGGAGGTCAACGAACCGGACCGCTTCGCGCTCGAGACGGGATTGCGCCTTCGAGAGGCGCGTGGCGATGGCGAGGTGATCGCCTGCACGATCGGGCCCGAACGAGCGCGGAAAGCTCTGCAATCGGCCCTGGCCATGGGCTGTGATCGGGCGATCCATCTTGTCGATCCAGACTTCCAGAACGGCGACCCGATGGCCAATGCCCGAGCCTTGGCCGCTGTCGCAGGGAAAGAAGAGGCCGAGTTGGTCCTCTGCGGCTCTCGTTCCGACGACGCGGGATACGGGCAGACACCCATGCTGCTTGCAGGACTTCTCGAGCGACCTGCCGCCTTCTTGACCATCGGCGTCTCGCTCGAAGGAGAAACCCTCGAGGTCGTGCGTGAGCTCGAAGCGACTCGACAGGAGACCTTCAACCTCGAACTTCCTGCCGTGCTCTCGATTCAAAGTGGAATCAGCGACGTTCGCTACACCTCTCTCAAAGGCATCATGGCAGCGAAGAAAAAACCGGTGGTTCAACCCAGTCCCGCCGAACTCGGCCTTTCGGTCGAGAATCTCGGCTCCAAGGGAAGTCGTTTGACCGTATTGGGCATGGCCCCACCGACCAAGAGCAGTCAATGCGAATTCATCGAAGGGGATCCGGCGACTGCCGCAAAGGATCTTTTCGAGAAACTCCGCCGAGACGCGAAGGTTTTCTAAGGACGATACTCATGGCGAAAGACATTCTAGTCATCATCGAACATGAAGACGGCAAGATCCGGCGCGGAAGTCTCGAGGCTCTCGCCCTCGCGCGGAAACTCGGCCGAGACTTGGATCTGCGCCCCGTCGCGGCCATCCTCGGCTGCGGCGTGCAAGCGCTCGCGGAAGACGTCGCAAGAAGCGGCGCGGATGAAGTCTTCCAAATCGAAGACGAACTACTTCGAGGCTTTACGCCCGGAGCTTTCGGAACGGCGCTCCACACACTGCTGGAGAAGGTGCAGCCGGAATGGGTCCTCATGAGCCATAGCTATCAAGCCCAGGATCTCTTGCCCCTGATCTCGGCTCGTTTCGGTGCGCCCGTGATATCCGATGCTGCGGGAGTAGAGATCGAGGATGGCGAACCCGTTTTCCTCCGACAGCCCTACGATGCCAAGCTCGTCGCACGTACGGTCGACCGAGGGCCCGCACCACGCTTTGCCACCCTGCAAGCCGGTGCGTTCCCCTCGGACGATCTCCCCAAGAACCATGAAGGCCGTGTCGCGGCGCAAGACGCAAACCTAGACGAATCGGTCATCAAGCGCCGGGAGGTCAAGATTCGCGCCGCAACCGGCAAGACCGTCGACCTCTCATCCTCCGACATCGTCGTCGCCGGAGGCCGCGGCTTCGGTGACAAGGAAAAGTTCGAGGCTCTCGTCGGTGAATTCGCTAAAGTGCTGGGCGCCGGCATGGGTGCGTCTCGTCCGGTGATCGACAACGACTGGCTACCCCACGAGCATCAGATCGGCTCTTCCGGCCAGACCGTATCGCCTAGACTCTACTTCGCTCTGGCCATCTCCGGCGCCATTCAGCACGTCGTAGGCATTCGTGGAGCACAGGTCATCGTCGCCGTAAACAAGGACAAGGATGCCCCGATCTTCAATGAAGCGACTTACGGTATCGTCGGCGATGTTCATGAAATTCTTCCCGAACTGACCAAGATCGCCCAAGAGATGAAGGAAAACTAACCGCGATTCCTGCGACCTTCGTCAGCTCTGCATGACGGCGGAGCGACCTTCGATTTCGGCGATTCTCGACATGACCGCAGAGGCGATCTCTTCGGGAGCAAGAATGTGATCGGCGAGTCCGGCATCGATGACGTGCTGCGGCATGGACGGCGCGACGGAAGTATCGGGGCTCTGAACGATGACGACTCCACCGGATTCGGAAATTGCGCGCGCACCTTCCGTCCCATCCTTGCCCATACCGGTGAGAACCACGGCGATACAGCGCGACCCGAAAGCTATCGCAGCACTTTCGAAAAGCGGATCCGCTGCCGGCTTGACGAAGTTTACCATCGGCCCATCCTGCACATCGACGTGTCCCGACGGAGATTCGATCACCAAATGGCGCTCACCACCGGGCATGTATAGTCGGCCTGCTCGAGGTCGGACTCGCTCATTGACCATCTGCACGTCGAGTTCGGTTTCCCCTTGAAGCATTTCCTTCAGAGAAAGAAACATCCAATCCGGGGCGTGCTGCACGAAATAAAAGCACGCGTTTCCGCTTGGCCTCAATCCCCGAACCACCTCGCGCATCACCGCGGGACCTCCGGTGCTCGCAGCGATGCAGACGACGGCATCACCTCCTGCTGTCGCACCGGTTCGCGCGGTGCGTGTCTCCGCAAGAGAGCTTGGTGCCCCGCTATCCTGCTGGAATTTATCCATCAGTCGCTCGATCTGAGCGATGACGCGCTGCGGCTGGATGGGTTTGGCGACGAAGTCGTCCGCGCCGGAGGCGAGCGCCTGTGATCGCGATTCCGGTGAAGCAAGCGCGGTGATCATGATGATCGGAGGGGTGGGGCTTATCTCTTCACGCACGGCGTGAATCAAGCCGATTCCATCGAGTTGCGGCATCATCCAGTCGGTCAGGAGAAGGTCGAATGACTCGCCGCGCATGCGTTCGAGAGCTTTTTGACCATCGACCTCAACCGTGATGTCGGAATACCCCGCCGTCTCGAGTGTCCGCCGCAATACCAAGACGTTCGTTCGGTCGTCTTCTGCAATCAGAATCTTCAAGGCAGCCTCCGGAGACAACCCTCTCGTCATGTCTCGCCGGTGTCGTTGAGACGTATCGGCAAAGCACTTCTACCTCTTGAGTCGGCTTTCGGATGCCTCTTGACGAATCTTCTCTCTACCAACGGCAGAGCTACGCTTCTTCTACCTCTTCAAGACTCGAAAACGGTGGGCGGAACTTTGATTCGGATGGAAACTAGCCGGTCGAGCCCGACGCACGGGGCCAAGATCTGCCGCTGACTTCCGTACAGGCCGGTAGCGAAAGAATCAGCGAGACCGCGCTGTTCTCGGGATCTTCCGTCAAATCCATGATGCCTTCATAGCACCCGATGATCCGGGAAGCCTCCAGTAGCGCACCGGGGTAGAACCGAAAGCGATCATCCACGTGCCAAGAGATTGCCAGATCGACCCGAACCTGCCTCCGCGAACCGCGAATCTCGACCTTTCCATCGACCCTCCCGTGCGCAAAAACCTTGACCAAGAGATCATCGAGCACGCGGCTGAGGTCGAAGGGGCGCATGACGACTCGGCCTACGCCTGCAAGGTCATCGATCTCCACCGACAACTTGTCTTCGGAAACTCGGTCTTGGTACTTCGCCGCAACCAGCCACGAAAGAATGGCGGGAAGGTCGGCCACCACGCGTGGAACCAATTGCTCGCGAAGGTGCAGAGAAGTATCCAGAATGGTCCGAGCATGCTCGGCCACATCCTGGGGAAAGATGGAAACGGCTTCGCCGCTGCGGAAAGTCGACTCCTCGAGTGCGGCCGTCAAGTACGCCGCGGCACGCTCGAGGCGCGCGCTTTGCTCCAAATCGAGACGCACTAGGCGAGAGGTCGTGACCACGTCGGCTAGGCGATCGACGGTTCCCGACAGATACGCCGAAGAGATGGCTCGCAATCTTTCCGAAACCCTAGCACCCAGAACCTCGCCTTCTTCGAGGTTCAAGCAAAGCAGCCGCAGCGTCTC
This sequence comes from Acidobacteriota bacterium, assembly GCA_027021395.1. Classification (GTDB taxonomy): domain Bacteria; phylum Acidobacteriota; class Polarisedimenticolia; order J045; family J045; genus JALUUK01. Next base: position 603 of record JALUUK010000810.1, on the reverse strand, counting down.
CAAGTCTCGTCGCCCCCAAGCCCCGGGAACGAAATCCCGGCTTGCTTCCCAGAAAAGACGGAGAGAGTCTTCCATCCTGGCACGATAGAGCGCCGCATTCTCCTCCTGCCGCTGTTTGCGGATCCGACTCCGGCTGCGAACCCTGCGAATCGCCCAGCCGGCGATTCCGGCGAGTGCGATGCCCGTCAACACCGCCAATCCGGCCGACTTCCATGCGAAATAGCCGAAGACCACCCCCACGACGCCGACCAATCCCTGCGCGACTCCGGTCGGGACGCCGACGCGACCGAGCCTTGGTTCCCTGGCGCTCATCGATCCTCTCCGATCCCGGCTTTCACCTCGACCTTGGAAAACGCGGCCCGCCGCCCGACTGTACGACAACCCACGCGCCCCCGCGCGCGATCTCCGGTATCGACGATCGTTCACTGCCGGCTGCGACCGTCCGCCATCCCGGTCGACTTCTCGCGTTCTCCCGCCGAGACACCCGAATTTGGAGACTTTTGGTGCTCCGTTTGCGGTGGGTTCTCCGCCGCCCCGGGTCTCGTACCGAGAATTGCTGCCCAACAGGTACCGTGACCGCCGACACGAAGCAATGTTCGCCAC
>JALUUK010000809.1 GCA_027021395.1 Acidobacteriota bacterium | reverse complement strand
CTTCTTGGAGCCGAAGTGATGGTAGATCAATGACTTCGTCACCGACGCTGCCGTCGCGATCTCCGACAGAGCGGTCTTGGCGTAGCCTTTTTTCAAGAAGATCGTCGCTGCGGCTTTCAGGATTCGGGCCATGGTGGCCTCAGCGTCGCGTTTGCCCGCCGGCTGCTCGGTCATCTGCGTTCTCCTACCCGGTCTTTTTACTACTGACTGACCGGCCAGTCAATAGCTGATCGCGAAAATCTTCCCGGCCGCCGCAACGCGAGGCTCGGGAAATTCCGTGGCATGCTATCGAGATGAAGAACCCCCCGACGCCGGTTCACGCCGCGCCCCCTGCCGGCGTACTCCACCGTCTAGGTTTTCCGGGCGCGGTCTTGGCCGGCGTCCTGCTGCTTGCCGGTCTCGTCGCCTCGGGATGTACGATCCGAGATCACGTCGGACGCAACTTTCTCAATCCCTATTCCCGGCTCGAAATCCTTCCGGAAGAAATCGGCTTGGTTGCAGAGCCCTGGAGCATCGACGTCGATGAGACCGTGCTGACCGCTTGGTTTTTCGACGCCCCGAAGAGCCGCGATCTCGTCATCGTCTATCCCGGCAACAGCGGGAACATGAGCGTCTACCTTCCCTTCGTGGCTCCGATGCTCGATGCCGACTACGACGTTTTGCTCTTCGATTACCGAGGATTCGGCCTCAGCGACGGCACGCCCGATCTCTTTGCGCTATTCGACGACGCGGAAAAAGTGCTCGCCTACGCGAGGGAAAAAACGCAGGCCGACAGCGTGACGCTGCTCGGGTTGTCGCTCGGCAGCGTCGTCTCGGTGGTCACGGCTTCGCGTCATCCGGACTCCGTGGATGCGCTCGTGCTCGACAGCACCTTCAGCCCGCGCGAGATGGCCAAGATCGGCCTCGGCAAATTCCTCGGAACCCTCGCCTTTTCCCTCTTCGTGCCGAGCGAATGGCGCATCGAAAAGCGCTACTCGGATCTTCAGCAGCCTCTGCTGCTGATCCACGGTACGGCGGACCGCATCACGCCGGTGAGAACGGCCGTTTCTCTTTTTCAACGCCTCGACCGCCGCCGCCGACAGCTTTGGTTGATCGATGAAGTCGGCCACGTTCCCGGAGCCGTGGGTGCCTTGGGACCTGTCTACTTTTCCACCGTGCGCCATTTTCTCGACCACTTCATCAAAGGCGCTCCTTCGCCGCTCGTCGATGCCGCCTTCGAGCAACGAGAAGAGCGTAAAGAGATCCGCATATCGCGACGCGGCGAAGGCGAAGCCTCCGGTCCCGTGCAGGTCATCTTGGAAGGCGACGACGGTGCGCTCATCTCGCTCTACTCTTGGATCGACGGAATGGAAGGCACGCTGAATTCGGCAAGCGTGGCCAAGAATCACCGCATCCTCGGAGCCGTATCTTGGGACGCCGACGGCCGATCGCGCGACGCGTGGACCGCCGAAGTCCCTCCGCATGTCAGACGAAGGCAGCGCCTGCGAGACCTGTACGAGCGCTTCGCAGAGGTCTTTCCCGACTCTCCCGTCTCTCTCTTACGCGTGGCGATGGCCGGGCGACAGATGCAATGGGACAGCGAGCAGAGACGCTGGAACTTTGTGGAGATCGACTTCGACCCGTACCCCCGCTGCCAAGCCCTCGTCGATCCGACGCAGACGCTCGTCGAAGAACTCCCCGCCCATCTCGATCGGAGATCCATGTCGTTGCTCGCGCAGGTTGGCGCCTGTTTCGAAGTGGCCGGCGCCGGCGAAGAGGCCGAGATCTGGTACCGGCGGGCGCTCGAAAAGGCACCGGCCGATCCCTTCACTTTCATTCTTTACGACGACGGAAGCTGGTCTCGCAACAGCGCGTACTTCGCAGCCTTGATCTGGGATCGCATCGCTGCCGTCTCTTGCGACCCCGAAATCCACGCGAGCGCGATGCTCGAAAGCGGAGACATCAGAGCGCGCAGTGCCGAGCGACGGGCACGTCGCGCCGTCGTTGCAAGCGGCCCGCAAGCCCGGCTAGGGAGCGACGGGACTCGCTCGTCCGAATGAAGAAGCGTGCGATTTCCCGATTCGCGAGCAGAGCCCTGCCTTATTTTATGGTGGAAAGCAATCCGGGAGATGTCACGAGCTCCCTGACACCATGCGCGTGATCCTCTTCGAAAACGTTGCGTCCACACCATTTTCCGACGCTGTGGATGTTCACCTTGCTGCACTTCGGGCGCACGCTCCAGGTCACCTGCAGGGGCGAGCATTCTTGCTCGGTATATTTCGGTCCCGTCGTCGATCCCAAGAAGACGACCGGGGCGCCGGTGTTCGTCGGAAGCGAATTCGCCTGATGATATCCTTCGACGATTCCACCCCGATAGTCGAAAGTTCCGAAGTCGGGAGCCGATGAGTCGTTGACCAGTGTGAACACCTGCGCCTCGACGCGAAGGTTCGGGTTTGCACAGGCATCCGTCAGGCATGACCCCAGCCCTTTGCCCGGCTCGACGTCGCAGGAGGTATAGACCCAGTGCACCTCGATGGTGTCGCCGGGATTCAAGCCCTTGCAGATCTTCTCGGCCGGTGGGCGCATCTCGGCTTCACTGAGCGTCTTGCTCAACTTGCACTCATACCCCCCACCATGGCCGTGCTCTCCCTTTCCCGCGTAGATCGAAAAGTCTTCTGCCATGTGCTCCGCGTTGTTGTGGAAGTGGATGTTGCACAAGTTCATTTTCTCGTAGCTTGGAGCGAGAGCGAAGATGCGCTCATTCGCACCGTCCTTCTGATCGATGTTTCTCGGTGTTTGCGGACCGAAGCCTTCGCAAATGCTTGCTTCGCGGTCGTTGTGACGATGCTCGCCGGCCACCGCCGCCGAAATGAAAAATACCGCCGCAGAAAGTACGAAAACGCGGTTGCCGAACCATTTCATCATCTATCTCCTCGCCGGGATGCTTCTTTCTCGCCGGAATGCGTCTCGACACCGATTCGCCACGACTAACTCATCTCTTCGCGCATGCTAGCCGACTTCTTCGGCAGCATCAACGCAAGCCGAAGATCGGTGGACCCGAGATCGCTTGCGCCTACCAAGCCGCGGGCTCTTGGCGGTCGAGACTGCGGTAAGAAACGGCCTCGGTGATCTGCTTGGGGCCGACATGCTCTTCTCCGGCCATATCCGCGAGTGTGCGGGCGACTTTGAGAATACGGTTGTGTGCGCGAGCGGAAAGTTGCAAGCGCTCCATCGAATCTTCGAGCAGACATTGGGCTTTTTCGCTGAGATGCGTCGCACGCGGTAGGTCCCGGTTCTTGATCTGCGAGTTCCAGAGCACGCCGAAGTCCTTGTTGCGATGCTCTTGGCGCTGTCTCGCTTCGAGCACGCGCGCGCGGACCTCGGCCGAGCACTCCCCCTCCGAAGAACGGGTGATCGCGCGCGGAGGCAAGGCGCGTACGGGAACCTGCATGTCGATGCGATCGAGCAACGGTCCGGAAAGGCGTGCCCGATAGCGCTGTACCGCCTGTGGAGAACATGCACAACGCCGCGCTTCCGCACCGTGAAAACCGCAGGGGCACGGATTCATGGCGGCGATCAACAAAAAGCGAGTGGGAAAGGTCGCGCTTCCCGTCGCCCGGACGATGGAGATATGGCCGTCCTCTAGCGGTTGACGGAGCGTTTCGAGCACGTGTCTCGGAAACTCCGGCAACTCATCGAGAAAAAGCACACCGTCGTTGGCGAGGCTGACCTCTCCGGGACGCGGACTCGAACCGCCGCCGATCAAGCCGACCGCCGAGACGCTGTGATGCGGCGCGCGAAAGGGTCTCGTCTTGACCAAGCCCGTGCCGGGCGAAACGAGGCCCGCGACCGAATGAATACGCGTGACGTCGAGCGCTTCTGCTCGCGTCAGCGGCGGTAAAATGCCCGGTACGCGACGCGCGAGCATCGTCTTGCCGGCCCCCGGCGGGCCGATGAAGAGCAGATTGTGTCCACCGGAAGCCGCCACTTCGAGCGCGCGTCGTGCGGCCCGCTGGCCGCGAATCTCTCGAAGATCGCATTCATCGACGACGATCGCCTGCCTCGCCGGCGGCCAAGAACTTTCGGCCGAACGATCGCCGCGCAAGCGATCCATGGCGGCACTGAGATCAGCGACCGCCCAGACCGCGATGTCCTTCACTTCGGCGGCTTCGCGAGCGGCCTCCGGCGGAACGATGATCGCATCGAGGTTCATCTCGCGCGCCGCCATCGCCACCGACAAAGTGCCGCGCACGGGCCGCAGTTTTCCGTCGAGACCCACTTCCGCATAGCACATCACGCGATCGAGGCACGAGTGCAGCCATTTGTGACCGGTCGCCGCGACCGCAAGCGTCATCGCCAGATCGAGCCCCGTACCCGACTTGCGCACGTCGGCCGGCGCGAGATTGATGATCACTGCATTCGAACCGTCGCTCATCTCGATACCGCTCGAGTGCAAGGCCACGCGAATCCTCTCGCGCGACTCTTTGACCTCGTTTTCCGCTTGGCCGACGATCGCTGCTCGCGGTTGTCCGACGGATCGTGCGGCCTGAACCTCGACGGGCACCGCATCTATGCCGTAGAGCACCGCGCCGTGCGCACGTGCCACCACTTGAACTTTCGACATCGCCTACCTCCATGGCTTTCACGTACCCGAGCGTACGGGGCGTTCCGGCCGAGGCGATGAAGATCGAAGAGCGAACCCTCTCGCTTCCGAGATCAGGGAATGGCGATGCGGTCGCCGGGATGAATGACGGAGTTCTTGGAAAGCTCGTTGTGGCGAAGGAGAGATTGCACGCTCAGGCCGTAGCGGCGAGAGATCGTCCAGAGGTTTTCACCCCGACGAACGATGTGCACCGTAGAAGACGGCCGATCGGTCGAATCGTTGCTTTGGCCTGTGGCGGTGCGTCGTATCTCGCCGGGAATCGTGACGGCCTGCCCCGGATGAATCACCGAGCGACGTCCGAGGCCGTTGACGCTCAGCAGTGCCGAGAGTTCGACTCCGTACTTGCGGGAGATATCCCAAAGCGTCTCGCCCGAACGCACACGATGGGTCATCCCGCCGGCGACCACCGCCACGGGTTTCTTCGTGCTTCCGGCTGCGGATGCGGAA
>JALUUK010000808.1 GCA_027021395.1 Acidobacteriota bacterium | reverse complement strand
ATAGTTCAACATGGATTCTGCAAGCCAAGACGATGGATCTGCACTTTCTGGGGATGAATTTGCTGCCGTCTCAGATCGGCGCGCTCAATCCACTGATGGTGATGATCCTCATCCCCGTCATGAACGCCGTTTATTCCCTCTCGGCCAAGATCGGATATGAGCCGACCGCGCTAAGGCGAATGACGATCGGGATGGTGATCACCAGTACTTCCTTCATCGCCATCGCCTTGATCCAGCAAGCCATCGACAACAGCGGACCCGGCGTCATTTCCGTCGGCTGGCAAATCATCCCCTATGTCTTGGTCACCATCGCCGAAGTCATGGTATCGATCACCGGACTCGAATTCGCCTACACCCAAGCTCCGAAACGAATGAAGTCGACGATCATGGGCTTTTGGCTGCTGACCGTATCCCTCGGTCAGGTTCTCGTTTCCCTCTTGGCGTCGCTCGAGGACCTTCCTCGGGTGACATTCTTCTGGGCCTTCGCGTGGATGATGCTCGGCGCAGCGGTCCTCTTCGGCCTTCGGGCACGCTTCTACAAGGTCAAGGACTACACTCAGTAGGAGAATACGACGAGAAAGATCGCGGCAAAGCCTCAGTCGACGGCAGAGCGGATCAGGGCGGCTGCGCCGAGGATCGCCGCATCGCCTTCCGGCAGCGACGAGAGCACGACTTCGACGCTCCCTCGAAATGCCACGTAGAGCGATTCTTCAAGCGCTAGACGCGTCGGTTCGAGAATCAAGTCGCCGGCGGCTGCGAGGCCGCCAAGAACTACGATCACCCGCGGCCCGGTGATCGCCACGGCATCGGCGAGCACCCGGCCGAGAACGGCTCCCGTTCGCTGAAAGCATTCGCGCGCGAGAAGGTCCCCGGCGCGGGCCGCGGCCGTAACCGATTCGCCGGAAAGCGCTTCGAGAGGCTTTTCCAACAGCACGCTTCGTGCATCGTCGCGTGCGAGCAGTTCCCGCATCGTCTCGAGAAAGCCACCGACGGAAGCATAGGCTTCAAGACAGCCCCGGCGACCGCAGCCGCAAAGACGACCGTCGCGTTCTGCGATCAGGTGGCCGAGTTCACCTCCGCAACCCGTATGGCCGTAGAGCAACCGCCCGTCGACGACGAAACCACCGCCGACTCCCGTACCGAGGGTCACGGCCATCAGGTTCGACGGATCGCACACCCGCCCATAGAGCATCTCTCCCATCGCCGCCGCGTTGGCATCGTTCGTTACTCGCACCGGCACCGAAAAAAAGCGAGAAAACAATTCGGCAAGAGGGACGATTTCGCTCCAGTCGAGGTTGGGTGCGTGTTCGACCGTTCCGCGGTGAAAAACGGCATTCGGTGCTCCGATACCGATACCCTGTAGAGGGGTTTCGCCGCCGAGCCTAGAGAGCAATCGACTCACCGCCTCCGCGATGGCGGCCACCGCCGCATCTTCGTCGTCTCGTACCGTGGGTATGGCGCCCCGCGCCAAAACTCCACCCTCCTGATCGACCAAGCCGTATTTCGTGCTCGTCGCGCCGATATCGATCCCGGCGACGACGTCGATCGCTTCGGAGCCCGGACTAGACGTCGGCTTCATTCGACCGATTCGGGGTCAGCGCCGCCAAGGTCAGAAGAAACCATCCCAAGACGAAAGCGAGCCCACCTAGAGGAGTGACCATTCCCAACCACCGAAGGCCGGTTGTCGCCAGCAAGTAGAGGCTTCCAGAGAAGAGGACGATGCCCACAAGAAAGCTGATCCCCGCCCACTTCACTTTGACGCTGCTGAAATGCGGAAAAGCCAGGGCGACCAAGCAAAGAGCCAAGGCGTGATACATCTGATAGCGCGCAGCCGTCTCGAAGATCGTCAGCATGTCCGCCGCAAGCCGCTCTTCGAGGCCGTGGCGCGCAAAAGCTCCGAGCAGTACGGCACATCCCGCGGCAACGGACCCTAGCGCAAGCCACCTTCGTTGACTTGAACTCCCGCTCATCGCACTACATCGCCGAAACGGAAAACCCGCAGTCGACGTGAAGCGTTTCTCCGGTCACGCCGCTCGACAGGTCGCTGAGCAGATAGACCGCAGCGCCACCGACATCGCTCCCCTCGACGTTGCGCCGAAGAGGAGCGCGCTCGGGCACGCCCTTGAGGATGCTCGTGAAACCGGCGATTCCGGAAGCCGCCAAAGTGCGCAGCGGCCCTCCCGAGATGGCGTTGACGCGAATCTTGTCGGCGCCGAGATCGGAGGCGAGATAGCGCGTGCTGCATTCCAGCGTCGCCTTGGCCACGCCCATGACGTTGTAGCCTGGAACGACCTTCTCTGCTCCGTAGTAGCTCATGGAGAGGATCGAGCCGCCTCCTCCCTTCGCCATCTGCGCCCTAGCGCGCTGGGCCATTCCGACGAGCGTGTAGGCGGAAATATCGATGGCCTGGAGAAACTCCTTGCGAGGCGTATCCACGAAATTCCCCGGAGCCAAATACGTCTTGTCGGCAAAAGCGATGGAGTGCACCACGAAATCGAGACGCTCGAAAGAGTCTGCATAAGACGAGAAAACTCGATCGAGATCTTCGTCCTTGCCGGCGTCGCAAAGCGCAACCCAGGGGTCTTTCACGTCGAGTTTGGCGACGGCATCGTGGAGACGCTCTTGCATTCTCTCGTCGGGCAACGACGTGAAGGCGCAACCTGCGCCTTCGGAAATCAAAGCCTGGGCAATATGCCACGCATAAGATCGGTGATTGGCGATGCCGAATATCAGTCCTTGTCTACCTTCCAACAGTCCCATGAAACCTCCTCGGTCTTGCGGTCTTCGATGACTCCGGATCCGAACGAACGTAGCGGACATCATAGCCGAAGCCCTCAAAGGTGCCTATCCTCTCGCCTGATGGCGTTCAGCCGACAAACGGCGCAGAGAGGCAACGACTATGAAGCGGCGGATCGAAGATGCGGCAAAGGAGGAGGTTGCGGAGGGATTGGTTCTTCTCGAGGAGTGGGTGGCCCAGAACTCGTTCACCCGAAACCGAGAAGGTGTGAATCGTCACGGAGAGCAGATCTGGTCCGCCTTCCGCCCTCTTGGATTCGAGCGACATGCGGTAGCTGCGCAGGAAATCGATCATGGCGACCATCTCTTACTCACTCGCCGTGGAACCGGTGCGAAGCAGATCGCGCTCGTTGCGCATCTCGATACGGTGTATCCCCCAGATGAGGAGAAAAAGTACGACTTCGCTTGGCGGGATGAAGGAGGGCGGATCTACGGCCCCGGTGTCGCGGATATCAAGGGCGGTAACATGTTGATGCTCGCCACCCTACGCCTTCTTTCGCGTATCGCCCCGCTGAATTTCGAGAAGACGACTTGGCAGATCTTGCTCAATGCCGCCGAAGAAGAAGGATGCGAGGATTTTCCTCCTCTCGCCCGCGATGTCGTCGCCGGAAATACGATCGCTTGTCTCATCTATGAACATGCCACACGGATCGAAGGGCGACGCGGTTGCCGCCTGACGACTTCACGGCGCGGAGCCGCCCGATTCAAAGTCGAGGCCTTTGGGCGAGGAGCCCACGCCGGAAGCGGCCACGCTCACGGCGCCAACGCGATTCGCGAGCTTGCTCGCGCGGTAGAGAAGATCGAAGCCATGACCGATCGGAGCAAGGGCTTGACCTACAACGTCGGCAGGTTCACCGGCGGCATGGTCAGCAATACCGTTCCTTCCTATGCAGAATGCCTCGTCGATATGCGCGCCGATGAAACGCCCGCCTTCGAAGAAGGCATTCGACAGATTACTCGACTGACCGGGCCCGGCAGCGTTGAAGCCTACGCGGACGGCCATCGTTGTTCCATGAGAGTCAGTGAATTGGCAGGCTATCCACCGTGGCCGGCGAACGAAGCCGGCCGTGAGCTAGGACTCGTATTTCGGAAAGCGGGCGAGGCTTTCGGCCTGCGCATCGACTTCGAACACCGCCTTGGAGCGAGTGACGGCAACCACCTGTGGAATCTCGCACCGACGATCGATGGACTCGGCCCTGTGGGATCTCACATACACTGTCCCGTTCACGACCCGGAAAACGGCAAAGAACAAGAATCTATCGAGCGCGCGTCGCTTCTCGATCAAGTCCTTCTCGGCGTGACGGCTCTGATGAACCTGACCGGCGCTTCACTTCGAGAACTGTAGAACGATCTCTTCTCCTAGCGTGTTCCTCAGGTACACCGCAAGACGCTTCTTGAGTTTGGCTTCGGCCTGCCGCATGGCTTCGCGGGTGACCCCGAAGCGATCTCCGAGTTCTTGAAGCGTGAGCGACTCGTCGGCCATCAAGCGCTGGTCGAGGATCGCCGCATCGCGTTCGCTCAAGCCGATGCGAAAACCTGCCACGGCTTCGTCGATCTTCCGACGCAGATCGGAAGCAACGACGGCATCCTCGATACTCTCGGCCTTCGCGGGAATCATTTCCCCTATGGTCGCTTGGCTTTCCGAAGTCAGCGGAGTATCGGTGGACACGTCGCTCGATGAGAGCACCTTGTCCACTTCGACGACATCGTCCTCTGAAACGCCCAGCTTGTCCGCAAGCAAGCGATGTGTCGGCGCGATACCCTGCGCCTCCAGCTTGCGCTGTTCTTTCCTGAGATTGAAAAGCAGCTTTCTACGAGCGTTGGTCGTGCCGACGCGAACCAACCGCGCATTGTCCAACAAGAACTTGAGGATATAGGCCTTGATCCACCAGGAAGCGTAGGTCGAAAAGCGCACGCCTTGCTCTGGATCATAGCGCTTGAGCGCCTCCATCAAGCCGATGTTTCCCTCTTGTATCAAGTCCATCACATTGCGTAACGCACGCCGATACATCAGCGCGAGTTTGACGACCAACATCAGATTCGCCGTTACGAGATCCGCGGCCGCTCGGCGGTCGCCGTGGTCGCGATAGCGCCTCGCTAGATCCCACTCCGTTTCTTTGTCGAGTTCGGCAAAGCGCTTCACTTCATTGATATAGCGAGTGAGGGGGTCGGCGTAGGACACCGCCCCGGGACCGCGATAGGGAACGATCGTCTTCTTGCTCTCGGGAGAAGCCGGTTCGTCTTCGCCGATCAATTCCTCGAGATCGCCATGCTCGATCTCCGCCTCGACGATCTCCATATCGCCATGTGAAACGTGTTCGGCA
>JALUUK010000807.1 GCA_027021395.1 Acidobacteriota bacterium | reverse complement strand
CCGCTTCTTCACGCACGATCCATGGGTCGTCCCGTGATCTCCGAAATCGATCTGGTCGCCTCCGCCGTCGGCGACCGAACGATTGCCATCACCGGCAGCAACGGGAAGAGCACCACGACGGCGTTGACCGCGGCCATCTTCTGCGCAGCGGGCTTTGAGGGCATCCCTTGCGGCAACTACGGCCGGCCTCTCGTCGACGCCGTAGAAAACGACCATGCCGACCGCCGCTACGCATTGGAGATGTCGAGCTTCCAGCTCGAGACGACCTCGCGACTGCGGGCCGCGGCCGTCATCATCCTGAACATCCAAGCCGATCATCTCGACCGCCACGGATCGCTCGATGCCTACGCGAATCTCAAGCTCTCCTTGGCCGCACTGCGACGACCCGGCGCCGCCGCCGTCGTCTTCGAGGATGACGAAGTGATCGCGGCGGCCATGGACGGCCTTGCCGCTCCTCTCCTACCGATCTCTCTTGGAACCCGCCAAGCGAAGGGAGGGTGGCTAGACGGCGACCAACTCGTGGTGGATGTCGGCGAAAACGACGACGCCTCAGTGCACGGCACGCGCCGCATCGTCCGCCTTGGCTCTCGATCGGAGATGCCGCTTGCCGGATCGCACAATGTCGTCAACATCCTCTCCGCCGCTGCGGCCGCTTCGAGCGTCGGCATCTCCGCCTCGGCCGTAAGAAAGGCGCTCGACGGCTTTCACGCTCTGCCGCATCGTCTCGAGCCGATCGCGGAGATCGACGGCATCCGTTTCATCAACGACTCCAAAGCCACGAACGTCTCCTCGACCATGGCTGCCGTCGAAGCTCTAGCCACACCCGATGCGCGTCTGATTCTCCTGCTCGGCGGTCGCGACAAGGACTCCGATTTTCGCGCCCTTGCGGGCCGGATCGACACGATCGGCGCAACCGCCGTGACCTTCGGAGAGGCGGGATCGAAAATCGGCGACGTCCTCGCGGCGGAACTTTCCGAGAAGCGGATCATTCGTTGCGAGACCCTGCAAGAAGCGATCGAATCGGCGAGAAATGCAGCCGAACCGGGAGATACCGTCTTGCTTTCGCCGGCATGCGCTTCGTTCGACGCCTTCGAATCTTTCGCCGAGCGCGGCGAGGTCTTCACCTCCTGCGTGCGCTCGCTCGCTTCGGAGACCCGCCATGGGTGATACGGTGCGCACGTCCCCGACGCGCCGGGGTGGACCGGATCTTCTGATGGTCGTCGCCGTCTTGATCCTTGCTCTCGGCGGCTGCGCCATCTCCGCCTCGGCCCGCGCGTTTTCCGAAACGATGATCTGGTGGTTGCCCAAAGGAATCGTTCAAGGACTCGCCTTTTCCTTGGTGGGAATTCTGATCATGGCGGGTTTGATGCTGATCGACTACAGAACCCTGACTCGACCCGGCTTCCTCTGGGCGCAGTTTCTCGGTATTTGCACCTTGCTGCTCGTCGTCTTGTCCCTGCCCGAAGTCGCCAACACATCTCGCTTCATTGCGATCGGAGGGATGAGCTTGCAGCCTTCCGAATTCGCCAAACCGGTCCTCGTGCTCGTGCTCGCCGTCACGCTGGCCAAAGCGGGTGATGAGATCCGCACCTGGCAAGGTCTGTCTCGCCCTCTCTTCTTTGCGGCAACGATTTCCGGATTGATTCTGGCCGGCAAGGATCTCGGCGGCCCCACTTTGCTCTTTGCCGTCACCCTCGCCTTGGCCGTTGCGGCGGGTGCGCGTTGGATGCACGTCGGCATCCTTCTGGGCGTATCGGGCCTGACCTTCGGCATCGCAGCGAGAATGCAGCCCTACCGTTGGGAGCGCTTGGAAAACTTCGTTCATGCTTGGGGATTTGATGCGAGCAACTTCTACGACATCAGCTATCAACTGCGACAGTCGCTGATGGCCGTCGGATCGGGCGGTATCGGTGGAAAGGGTTTCGGCCTATCCACGCAGAAAGCGCACTTCCTCCCCGCCGGAAAAAACGACTTCGTCTTCGGCATCTTCGCGGAAGAACTCGGGCTCATCGGCGGAATCTTCTTGATCGGGGTCTTCCTCTTCGTCGCTTGGAGAGGTCATTGCATCGCCGAACGCGCCGCCGACGCACAGGGCCGGCTCATCGCGCTCGGCGCGACCTGGCTCGTGGTCGGTCAAGCCTTGGTGCATATCGCCATCGTCGTCGGGCTCTTGCCGACCAAGGGGCTGCCCTTGCCCTTCGTCTCCACCGGAGGCAGCGCCATTCTCGCCTTCTCGATATTGATGGGTTTGGTCCTCAACGTGTCGATGGGACGGAGGTCCTATGGCGGTTGATGCGCGGCAATCGATGCGCTCCGTGGTCATCGCCGGCGGCGGGACGGGCGGGCACGTCTTTCCGGGCCTCGCGCTGGCCCAAGAGCTTCTGCGCCGCCAGCCGCGACGCGAGGTACAGTGGATCGGGGCCTGCGGAGGGCTCGAAGAGCGACTCGTGCCGCGGGAACGGATCCCGCTTCTCACGCTGCGCATGGCCGGTGCCGCGCGCCTCGGCCTGCTCGTGAAGGTGCGCGCCGTCGCTCTCGCCGGCTGGGCGACGTTGCGACTGTTCGCTCGTTTTCTCGCCCGCCGCCCCGCACTTTTGATCGGCGTCGGCGGTTTCGCCTCCGGCCCCGCCGTGCTGGCGGCCTTGCTGCTTGGCGTACCGACGATGCTGCTCGAACAAAATGCCGTGCCCGGAGCAACGAACCGACTGCTTTCGCGCTTCGTGCGCGTGACGGCCGCAAGCTTCGACGCATCGAAAAAGCAGCTCCGAGGAAAAGTTGAAGTCACCGGTAATCCCGTTCGCAGCGAAATCAGCGCCATTCCGCCCTTCGACTCGAAGAGTGTTCGTCGTGTGCTGGGCTTCGGCGGCAGTCGCGGCGCGCGCAGCATCAACCGAGCATGGGTCGAAGGAGTCGCGCATCTGACCGACTTACCCGTCGAGTTCTTCCTTCAGACCGGCAGCGCCGACAAGCAGGTCGTGGAAGATGCGGTGATCGCCTCCGGCTTGAAAGCCACCGTCGTCGAATTCATCGACGATCTTCCTCGAGAAATGGCCCGAGCGGACTTGCTGGTCTGCCGAGCAGGAGCGACGACCGTGGCGGAGATCACTGCCGCCGGGCGAGCTGCCGTGCTGATCCCTTATCCTTTCGCCGCACACGACCATCAACGCGCCAATGCGCGTTCCTTGGCCGAACGCGATGCCGCCGTGATCATCGATCCGGACGACCTGAATGGAAAAGTCCTAGCCGACACCCTGCGCGAACTCGTTGGCGATCCCGAGCGCGTCGGTCGCCTCGCGGCCAATGCCCGTTCGCTCGGACGCGCCGATGCCACCGAGCGCGTCGCCGATGTCGCCGAGTCGTTGATTTCCGGCTCGCGACTCGAAGTGAGCGCAGCATGAAACTCGGACGCGTCAGACGGGTGCACTTCATCGGCATCGGCGGCTCGGGTATGAGCGGCATCGCCGAAGTGCTGTTGAATCTCGGTTACAAGGTGAGCGGATCGGATATCGCTTCAGGCGAGATCATCACGCGCTTGCTCGGGCTCGGGGCTCGGATCGAGATCGGACATCGCGCCGAATCCGTCCGCGATGCCGATGTCGTCGTGGTGTCTTCAGCCGTCTCCGACGACAACCCCGAAGTCATCGAGGCCGGGCAACGACGCATACCTGTCATCCCTCGCGCCGAGATGCTCGGCGAATTGATGCGCATGAAGTATGCGGTCGCCGTCGGTGGATCCCATGGAAAAACCTCGACGACCTCGGCACTCGCCACCGTGCTCAATCGCTGCGGACTCGATCCGACGATCGTGATCGGCGGACGACTCGAAAGTTTGGGCTCGCACGCAAAGCTCGGGCGCGGCGATGTTCTCGTAGCCGAAGCCGATGAGAGCGATGGTTCGTTCCTGCGCCTCTTCCCCACGATCGCCGTCGTCACCTCCATCGACGATGAGCACATGGATCACTATGGAAGTCGCGAAGCGCTGGAGAACGCCTTTCTCTCGTTTCTCGGCAAAGTCCCGTTTTATGGTGCGGTCATCGCCTGTCTCGACGACGAAGGCGTGCAGTCCATCTTGCCGCGCCTCGATCGTCGCGTGATCACCTACGGAATGACGGCGCAGGCGGACCTGCAGGCCGTCGATCCGACGACCCGCGGATTCCACCAGGAGTTCTCTCTCAAGCGCGGCGGCGCGCGACGATCCGATACCGAGGTCTCTGCGCGAGTGAAACTGGCCACTCCCGGCCGTCATCAGATTCGCAACGCGCTCGCTGCGCTCGCCGTAGCGGACGAACTCGGACTCTCGATCGAGGTCGCTGCGGCCGCTTTGGAAAACTTCTCGGGCGCCAACCGACGCATGCAGCGAAAGGGCGAAGCCTCCGGCGTGCTCGTCGTCGACGACTACGGCCATCACCCCACGGAGATCGCCGCCACGCTCGAAGCGCTTCGCGAAGCGATCGGCGATCGCCGCCTCATCGTGCTCTTTCAGCCCCACCGCTACAGCCGACTCGCGGCGCTTTTCGATGATTTCGCCCGCTCGTTCTACCGCGCCGACGTCGTCGTTTTGACCGACGTTCACGCCGCCGGTGAGCCGGCACGAGACGGCATCGACGCTGAACATCTTGCGCAAGCCATCGCTGAACACGGGCACCGCTTCGTTTCGTTCGAGGGCGGCTTGGAGCAGGCGACCGAGTACGTGATCGGCGTGGTCACCGAGGGCGATGTCGTTCTCACTCTCGGCGCAGGAAGCGTGACCCGTGCATCGGATGCGATCTTGGCGTCCGTGCGATCAGGAAGTGATCGCGCATCCTCCGCTTCAGAGGAGGAGAGGTCGTGAGCGAAGCGATGCGCAGCGAAGACCACGCCTTCTACACGGAAATCGCCGAGAATCTCGGTGTCCCCGTACGCAGCGATGAACCGATGCGACGACACACGACGATGGGCATCGGCGGTCCGGTATCCTTCATGTACTTTCCAAAAACGATTCCCGATGCGGCTCACCTCTTCGGCGCACTGCAAAGCGGACCTCTGCCCATTCGCCTGCACGGTGCGGGAAGCAATCTACTCGTGGATGATGAGGGCGTGCGAGCCGTGGTGGTCACGACGTCTTCTCTGGTTGCAGATCCGCAGCGCACCGGCG
>JALUUK010000806.1 GCA_027021395.1 Acidobacteriota bacterium | reverse complement strand
GAAAACTCGCAAAGCCCTCGACGCCATCCTGAAACGAAGAAAGCAGGGGGCGGGAAAAGCCCTCGTATTCGCCCCTAGATCAATACTCGTACCAGCGTGGGCAAACGACTGCAAAAAGTTTACTCCATCTCTAAAAACCTCCGTAGCAACAGCTAAGAACCGCGCCAAAGCGTTCAAGGAAGACGCGGATATCTACATTACCAACCACGATGCAGTAAAATGGGTAGCGCAGAACACCGAGATACTAACCGACTTCGACATACTTGTAATAGATGAATCCACTGCATTCAAACACCGAACTAGCCAACGGTCGAAGGCGATGAACACAATAGCAAAGCACTTCCCAATTCGCTGGATAATGACTGGCACCCCGAACCCGAACAGCGTAACTGACCTATGGCACCAAGTATTCTTACTAGACGAAGGCAAACGCTTAGGGACAAGTTTCTGGAAATTCCGCGCCGCCGTATGTGAACCCCAACAAGTCGGACCTGACCCCTCTCACATAAAATGGGTCGACAAAGATGGAGCCGTCGATGTAGTAGCTGACCTGCTAGAAGACATCACCATACGAGACGTATTCGAAGAGTGCGTAGACATACCCGAACACTCCATCCACACAATAACCTTCACGATGTCCCCAAAACACCGCGAAATGTACGAAACCATGAGAGACCAGGCCATTATCGAGCTGACAGACGAAGACTACGATATCAGCGCCCCCCATGCGGGGCAGCTAGCCAACAAGCTCCTACAAGTTGCCTCAGGCGCTGTGTACAACGATGAACGAATCTCCAAGTCACTCGCCTCAGATCGAAATGAGCTGGTAATGGACCTCGCAGAACAACGCGGCCAGTGCGTAATCGCCTTCAACTGGAAACACCAGCGAGACGAATTAACAAAACTGGCGGATAAACGGGGATGGAAGTACGCGGTTGTAGATGGAGACACAAAAGAAAAACAACTCCCCATCATCGTGAACCAATTCCAAAGCGGCGAGATCCACTACGTATTCGCACAACCACAAAGTGCAGCCCACGGCTTGACTTTAACGCGAGGAACAGCCACAATATGGGTTTCGCCAACGTACAATGCTGAACACTTCACCCAGCTAAACCGACGTATCTACCGCGCAGGGCAAACCCGCAAAACAGAAACGCTACTTGTCTGCGCGGAAGATACCCTCGAGGCAAACGTATACAACAAGCTCCAAGGAAAACTATCCAAGATGAACGGCCTACTTGACTTCCTAACCTAACCAACGGAGACCCCCATGGCACAAAGCATCGGAAAAATGATCGACAAAATGTACGAACTGCGCGAACAAAAACGCGCTCTTGAAAAAGACCTGAAAGACATCGAAGATAAGATGAAAGAAATGGACGCGGAAATAATGGCCCAAATGGACGATGAGGATATGCCAATGGCTCGGGGACAACTCGCCTCCGCATCCATAGCCGAAACTGTCATCGCAGAGGTCGATGACTGGGACACATTTTACGACAACCTCAAGCAAACAGACAGACTCTACCTTCTCCAACGACGGGTATCGAACGCTGCATGGAATGAGCTTCGCCTCGCTGGAGAGTTAGTACCCGGTACAAAGCCCCTCACCCGGCGACGTATCAATCTTCGCAAAGTAACCAACTAGGAGCATTACCACCTATGTCAAAAGAAATCGTAGATATCCGCGCCAAAATCGCCAATGAACTCGCGCAGGTCAAAGAAACCGTCGCACCCCCTTCAGGATTCAATATCTCGCTGAAAAACAAGAAGTTCACCTTGCCCGACGGCGCATCGAGCGATGGCCCCATGCGCTGCGTCGTTCTCGACTACCGTTCGATGAACCTCTACTACACCGGGGTGTACAACGCCAACGACCCGAAACCGCCCACCTGCTTCGCCCTTGGCCGTAAGCTCGACGAGCTGAAACCGTCGGACAACGCACCAGAGCCCAATGCAGAAAATTGCAACGAATGCAGTTATAACCAATGGAAGTCCGACCCACAGGGCGGTAACGGCAAAGCATGCAAAAATACCCGCCGCCTCGCCGTCATCGCGGAGGACGCCGACGAAACCACGAAGCCAATGATCCTCACGGTATCCCCGTCTGGCATCAAGTCCTTCGACGGATTCGTTACTGCCCTCGAAAAGAAGGGAGTGATCCCCATGCAGGTCGCGGTAGATGTCTCATTCGACGACTCCGTCACCTACCCGAAGCTGGAGTTCGACGAATTCAGCACAACCATGCATGGAAAGGACGAGTTCTTCTGGGCCAAACGTGAGGAGGCGCAAGACCTCCTGGACCGAGAGCCAGAAGTCAAGTCCTGACTTCGTCAACAGATGGCCCCTTCGGGGGCCATTTTCCCTTGACTAACAACCAATTACTGCCTATCATACTCAGATGACTGAGGCACAGTACACTGCAGCTATAGGCAAAAAACTACCTCCAAATGTCTTCGCGTGGAAGATCTGCGCCCGATACGCCAACGGCGTACCCGATGCATGGTATTCCGGCAAGGGCGGAGACATATGGATCGAATACAAATACTACCCCCAAAAACTGCCACAAACCTTCACCCCAAAACTCACGAAACTTCAACTCCGCTGGCTCCGTGACCGAAGAGCGGAAGGGCGCAACGTAGCAGTGATTGTAGGCTCACCAGAAGGAGCCATCGTCCTCGAAGATCTAGAATGGGAATACCGAATAAGTACTAGCGACTACACGGTACTATCCAAGGACGAAGTTGCTGCATATATAACGAGACAGGTGGCATGAAGGATATCTACCTCTACAACTACAACTCCCCAGAAGGGGAGCTAGTACGACTCCTGATTCAAAGCAAAGACAACAACGCAGTCTTGAAAAAAGACCTGCCCACCAACTCCGTCCTGACCAAAGCCCCAATCATACAGGACAGAGACATACTCATTACAGGACTATACCCGATCATAGAATACCTGGAGGAACGCTACCCAGAGCCCAGGCTATTTCCGCTAGCAACCCCAGAAGACCGAGCGCGCATGCGTATGCTACTGGACGAGCTTCTCACGAACCTATTCACCAATCCAGAAAATACCCCGGAGATCGATTGGGTGCAACTAATGCCCGCCCACGGGGAGTTTCTACTCGGCACCAAACGAAGTATCCTCGATTTGGTTATAGCAGCCACATCCCCCGATGACATCGAAGAGTTCAACGCTCATCGAAGACAAGTACTGGTATCAATCCATTGAACGCTACGCTGCTAATTCTACTGGTGGTTTTAGTGGGCGCCCTCATAACGGTCAAACGCTAAAATGAGCCAAGCACCGCTACCAGAGGGTCTTTGGTACGAAAAAGCCCGGGATCGCTACCGCATCCGTTTGTACAAACACGGACGCGTAGTACACCGGTCCTACCACAGAAACAGAAAGGACGCCTTGGCTACCTACGCAGCAGCTAAAGCTGCACTAAAGGCACTCCCCAACCCAAGAAAGGAGCCCACACTATGTCGAAAGACCCTCCTGGCAACGTTACAGAACTCCGCCCAGCCAGTAAAACCAATCCTGGCGAAGCCGAAGGATTACCGTTAACCTCCTTCGTATGCCATCTCACGGACAAGGCAAAAGCCAAACGATACCTCAGACATCTACACAAAACCATGGATGTAGATGAGGAAACAATGCGGGCTATTCAGCAGCTCCCGATCGTTGTAGGCAAAGGAGCCAAGAAAAACCGACTCATAGCAATGTCTGGAACAACCCCGTGCTTCTCAGTTAACCTCAAAACCGGAGACGCTGTACATTACTAAACGGAGCAGCCCATGTTCGTACAAATCATTATCCACCCGAAGGATTTCGACCCCATTGTCCTCGAACCACTGGAGAACACTTCCGTCGATACCGAGTTAACACGCCTGGCCACAAGTATTCTCAAACACGGGGTCGCCAAAGTAACGACACAACACGGGACATCAATCGCAATACCACAAGCTGTAATGCAGTCCTCTATATTCGAAGTATTCGAAGTGAAAACACGAACCGAACGAGACCAAGAGAGCAAGTTCGAAACCCCTGACAACGTAGTCGATTTCAAACTAGACGAGGACTTCAATGATAGATGACAGCATAATCACCTTGGACGAGGCGGAAAACATATCTCTGATCGCTATGTATGTAGGAGATAGCATAGGCGATAACGACGGCCGTGAACTAAGCGCACACCTCCCGATAGACGCGGGCGTAGAACTCACCGAGCAATCCAATACCCTCCCAATCAGCAAAGTTCTGCGTACCACCGAATATAAATGGAGAGAAACGGCAAAGCTAATCGCCAACAACTTATTCGACCAACCAGATACCGACATACGCGACATCGTAGCCGACGCCTTACGGGAGACTCACCCAACACTCTACGGAGCGCATGATATATGGCAACAAGACCCACACTGATAGTAAGCGCCCTTCTACTGGCGTTCTCCGCAAATAGCGCGGAGATAGACTATCAACGAAAGTGGTGCGCCGACCACAAAGGAAGGCTCGAAGTCACTGTACCGGGAGGGCGCATCGACTGCCTCACGGATCGCTATGCGGTGGAATTCGACTTCGCCCCAAAGTGGAAAGATTGCATAGTACAGGCGAAATGGTACGCAATACAAACAGGAAGAATCCCGGCTTGCGCACTAATTACCTCCCCCACCCAGGACATATACCTAAAATACTTAGAGGATTACCTGCACGGAACTGACTCTTACATCCGCGTATGGAGGATACCAAAATGACAGGGGAAGGCAAAGAATTCGGACAAGTGGCCGCAGCAATACGCTGGCAGCGCCATTACAGGACCCGAGCCCGAGCTGCGCAAGCCGAGATGCTGCGTTCCAGAGTAATCCTCGAACGAACAAAGAAACGATTAGACGGCGCGCTCGCCACTGTCACCCAACTAAAGAAGTTAATCGCTAGTCTGCAGAAAGAAAACGACAAACTACGTACACAGAACAAATAGACCCCAGTAAATTTTTCTTGTAAAGGCTATACGCCTGCACCACTGTGCGAGACTGGCCGAAATGGGGGAGCGGACCAGCTCAGTCGTCGTCGCCGGAAGAGTCGAACCCGGAGTCAGTGAGCAGGCGTATGGATCGGATCAGGCCCATGTCCGCGAAGGTCACCTTGTATATCTTGAACCCGTAGCGGTTAACCTCGGCGCGCACCTTGCGTGCAACCTCCGACTCAATGCCCACCAACTCAGCATACTCATGCTGCTCCACGCATTCTTTTATCGCACCCAGCGTTGTGTCGCTGAGGACATCCATGGCGTCGTTGATACCGAGCAGAAACGGCTGCACGTCACGGATCTCATACTTCACAATGGAGGAGATTACCACGCTCTTGCCGCACGCTGTGGTGAGGGTCTGTGAGCGCAGCTCGATCGTCGTGGGCACCGTGTTGGCATCCAGCACCTCCTCGATAAAGGGAATCTTCCAGTGTGGGCCCGGCCCAACGGTGCGCGAGTAACGCCCCAGCCGAAGGACGACCCCGCCCTCATACTCGTTCAAAACGAAAAATGGGGCTAAAGAGCCCCACAAGTCTACTACCAGGTCAACGAGCCGCTCGATCACTCGTCGGACACCTCCCCATGGAACCCGACAACGCTCCAGTCATCGGCCAGCAGATCGTCAGGTGACGCCATCCATGCGCCAATAGAGCCGTCTGCTGCACGCATGTCGATGCGCGGACGGTACGTGACCTCGGTCCCTTCGGGGTAAATACCCAGCAGAGGCGGGCGGTTGACTTTGAACACTGACCCGGAAACGAGGAAAACGAACATATTCTTGCCGTTCCAGCCGGACCGGGTCAGCCGGTGGCCGTCTTTGAGAGCCTCGAGGGCGTGGGAGAAGTTCATTCGACAGGCTCCTTCGTAGAGTCGATGATGCGCTCCAGCAGGCGCACGCGGGTTTTGAGGATCGTCTCACGCAGCACGAGGGCGCGGAAGGTCTCGTCACTGAGACACGAGAGCTCAGCACTTGGCACTACGGGCAGAGCTCTACGTACTGGGTAGCTGAGCTCGACGTCGCTGTAGATGTACTCGGTAGTAGTGCAGCCGCTAGTAATCAGAGCGGTCAAAATAACCGCGATTGACAGGGTTTTTCTTAACACGGTCGATCTCCTCCTGCTGTTCGTTGACGCCGTCGAGGACGGCTTGGGACGCCTTGCGCTCCTTGGCCGCCTTACGGCGCTCGCCTTCCAGCTGGACCTTCTCACGGGCGGCCTTCTCTTTCAGGTAACGGCCGCGGAATATGAGGGCCAGCACACCAAGGATGGCCCCCACTCCCGCCAAGATTTTATTCAGCCAGCCGAACATCAGTCGTGGTCCTTGTGGAGGTGCTCACGGCACTCGTGGTCACACTCCTCTTTCGGCTCGTCCGCGTCAGGCGCTTCGCCCTGAGCACTTGGTGCTGAGCGCTCAGTACGATGTGCTCGGAGGCTAACAGCAGGAGACCAGAAGCTCTCATCCTCGAACGCGTACCCAACGACCCCTGCCTCCACGCCTCCGCTATACGCAGCGGCGTACATACGCGCCCCAAGCTCGCCGGTGCTATACCGGTATGCGATGGACGGGGAGAACTCGAACGTGCCGGTGGTATGGCGCGGGCCTACGAACACGGTGTCGTAGTCGAAGTCATACCCGAGGCAGGCATCGTCGGAACAGGTCGTGGCGCTAACAGTGCCATGAGCGAAGCTGTAGGTGATCAGGAACTCAGCACTCAGTGCTAAGGGCGAAGCTGCGAACAGCAGGGCTGCGAGTAAGAGTGCCTTCATTCGATGGGCTCCTTGGTGATGTAGCGCAGGTATACGCCGCCTACGCTCTGAGTGGTGGTGAGTACGAACATGGTTATACCGTACGCGAGGGGGCTCATGACTTCTTCGAGAAGAAACATGTTCGTGGTGATAGCCGCCAGTACGCCCATGATGGCGTTGAACTGAATAGTGCGGGACTCGAGAGCTTTCTTAGCTGCCATTTCTTGGCCGCCTCCCTGTGCGGATCATGTGGATTATACGTTCGCTGCGCGACTTCTGGACATCCTCCCTATACCACTTGCTGTCCTTGGCCTCATCAGCAGCTGTATCGTAGTCGCCACGCTCCATTGCGGCGTGCATCTTGACGAAGCTGAGAAACCTGGGGAACCCCATATTGAACGCCATGTTCAGAATAGCGTCCCTGCGTACAGGGTCAAGGCCGCGGAGGTAAGGGAGGTTGCGCTCTGCCTCCATTGTGGCCACGCGCAAGTCCTCCCTGAATATGAGCATCATCAGCCGGTCGGACATGGGGGCTTCGAGGTTGTGCCCTATGCCAACAGACAGGATGCCCTTGGAATCTTCGTATGGGAGCCGACTCACACCCTCATCGGCTATGAGGTCACGCTCAAGGTTTGTCGCGTCGTGTGGGATTTTCATTGATAGATACGTCCACTTTAAGTCCGAAGCGCTTTTGCAGGAAGCCCTCTATGAGGTAGACCACCCGCGAACCCATGTGCCCCGATAGCCCCACAAGCGCCGCCGTCAGCAGCTCGTCCATGTGGTAGGCCCGAGCCAACAGGAACGTAATGACCCCCGCGAAGCTGGAGGTGACGATTTCGCCGACCAGCTCCATCAAAGAGAACCTTGGCGTCCGACCGGTTCGTACCTTCTTGATATACCCGGCTACGCCGCCCCACGATGAGAGAATCACGACCCAGACCCACGTAATCCACGGGAAATGTGTGATATTCTGGTTAGCCGCCTGAGCCGCTACTTCGGTGATGTCGGGGGGAACTTCCATGTCCCGGTATCCTTTCCATGGCGTACAACAGGTGACATTGGGATCGAATTTACTGGGTTTTGGGCGGGGCTGCACGGCTAATCATCCCCCTCGAACAGCTTGGCGAGGCCAGGGGCCTGGGCCAGAAGAGGAGTAGCCCGGACGGCGAAGTATCCAAAGTCCTTCGTGAGGAACTCCTCAGCCTGCCCGGCGGCAGGGCCAAGCAGGGCGAGCGGGGCGAACCGGCCGAAGTTCTCCGCCTCGTTCGTATCCACATAGAGCTGCATGACCCCCAGCATACCGGACCTCTGAACGACCTCCCAAAAGTACTCCGCCCCCTCCTTCTCGGTTCCTCGCGGCGGGTTTCCGAGCCATTTGACCTGCTGACGCAGCTCGTAGCCCGCCGCAGCGAACGGCAGCAGTGCCGTGGCCAGCATGATGAAGGGCACCGCCCTGGCGAACCCCTCTTTGCTACCGGCCTGGCTGAACACTCGGCGCAGGACGGTCTCGTGAAGGCCCCACATGAAGCTTTTGAGGTGCCAGACGAGCATGTAGCGGGGGTCAGAGGCCCACGCCGGGCGCTGCGCGGCATCTGGGCGGATGATCGACTCGTCGATGAACTGGTTGATGGCCGCCTGCACGTTGTCGAAGCCCTGGGCCTTCATGGCCGCAACGTTTCCGTGCCGCTCCTTGTAGGCCAGCCACTCGCGAACCTCCTCTCGGGTAACCCCCAGCTCCCGCAGGTTCTGCCGGCTCTTCTCGGAGAGCCCCTCAGAGTGCCGCTCGAGAAAATCTATACCTGCGCGCATGGCCATGACGCGGGTGAGCTTCGTCCACGCGTGCATACCGATGAGCCGGAAGAACCCCTCGTTGATTTTGCGGGCGTTGGGGCTCATGAACTGAGAAGTCAGCTGGTCGTTCAGAACGTGCTCCGTCACGTCCTCGCGGATAGCACCGAGGTACTTGGCCATCTCGTAGGCCTCCTTGCGGTCCCTGGCGCTCGCCCGCAGCAGCTTGGCGATCTGGCGGGACGACTCGAGCATCCGGCCACTACGCACGTCGATCTGGCCAATGTCCACGAAGGAGCTGAAAACGGCCATCGAGAGCAGGCGCAGGTTCTGATATACCACCATGACGCTGTTGAACTGCCGAATACGCGGGTCGATGTCCGCGCCCAGCGTGCCGGTGTAGGCGGGAAGGATCTTATCGACGACGCGGCGGTACTGCGCGTCGGTGAGTTTACCAGCCTGCATACGGGCGAACAGGTAGTCGTTGATCTTCTTGCTCGGGTCGGTGTACTCTTTCGCGCCGCCGTCCTCAGTTTCGCGGGTTACCTTGCCGCCGAACCGCGTCTGCCAGACACCGCGCCGAATAGCAGCGTGGGTGTAGAACGCCATCAGGCCGGTGATGTCATCGACCATGTACGGGCGGAGCTTATCGTACATCTCCTTGTCCCATTTGCGCTGGTTGCGGAACTTGAACCCCGGCGCGATCACCTCGTCCGTGTCCGGCATGAGAGCGCCATCGGACTGGCTGATCTCCTTGAACACGTTGTCGACCGCTTCCTCAGTCTCGTATAGCCCGGAGTCGCGGAGTATCTGCTTGACCTCGCTTTCGTGGGTATTCCACTCCCTCAAGTCAACGACCATAGGGGAGTAGTTGGCCCGAGCCTCGATGCCCAGGTCGAACCGCTCGTTAAGGAACTTCAGCAGGTCGGCGTAATACGCGCGCGCTTCGCGGGCAAACTCCGTCTTGAGCTCTTTCGTCGGGACTTGCGCCTGCAGCTCGTCCTGCGCCGCTTTGACCTCCTCCTTGCTGGCCGCCCTTATGCGTTTACTGAGGCGTTCGATACGCACCTCCCAGCGCCCCATGAGGCGGCGGGTCTGTGCACCGACAGGCTCAACCCGGCGCTCACCGGTGGAGTCAGGGCGGGTACGCAGGTTGTCGGCCAGCCAGTCCAACCCGATGCTGCGCAGGTAGGAGTCATTCGACTGGAACACAACCTCGAAGATGCCCTTCATTATGTTCGAGAAGTTCTCCGCGACCTTCCTGACGTACCGCATGTTAGGCTTGCTCAGCTGTACGTTCGCAGCATCGCGTACTTTGCCCACAGCCCTGGATACTGCGCTGTCGATTCCCTTGTTGATACCGGCGGTGAAGTCAGCCGTCGGAATGCCCTGATATTCAGGCAGGAACGGGCTGGCGACGAAGTTGTCCACGTCCGCTTGGATGCGTCGGCCCAGCGCAGTGCGGGGTTCAGCGACTATTTCCCCCCGACGACGCGCCCGGGCGTTAACCAGCGCGTCCATGTACTCCGCAAAAGTGCCGTCCACCGCGCCCTTACCGCGCAGGCCGTTCCATAGTTTGCGCAGACGGGCGACTAGGCCTTTGAAGAACTTGTCGACTATGTTACTCGGAGCCTCGCGGGCGACCATCCACCGCAGCAGCTGGTTGGCGAAATTCTCGGAGAACACCTGTTGACGGTGCGCCTCGGTATTCGTGGCGAGGTCGGCGGGCACGAGGGCTTCGAACAACGCCTTACGCACTTCGGGCGACGCCTGCTCGAACGTAGAGCGTTCCACGAGGTGGCCCATCTCATGGGCGATGACCTGCACCTGCTTCGTAGCAGTGCGGTTTTTGGCCTTTTCGGAGACGAAGATGATAGGAACCCGCGCGGTGAGCTCCGCGTTGTTGTCGTTGAATATGATCCGCCCGGCGGGTTTATCCGCAAGGATGCTCTCCAGCTCGCGCGCCAACGTCTCTGCGTGCGCCGCAGCTTCGAGATGTTCGCGCTCAGCCTTCCCCGGCTCTTTCGATTTCGGGTTGCGGGCGAGACGTCTCTTCTTGGCCTCTTCTGCCATCCCCGCGCGATGCTCCGCGCGCTCCCGCATCGTGTTAATGAAGGTAGGCAGGGTCGACTCAGATACGAGTATAACGCGGGTTTTGACACCAATGTAGTCAAGAACCTCCTGCATGAACCTGGCCATAGGACCGAACTTCTCGTGCCCGAGGTTCTTGACCTGCTCACGCTCCTCGAACTCGAACATGGCCTTCTTCATCCGAGTATCGCGCTCAGTCTCAGACATGACAGACTTGCGGTCCTTAGCCTTGACGGCGCCGCGCGCGGCCAGGGCCTCTAGCAGCTCTCGCAGGTATTCAGGAGTACGTACCTTGAGGTTGTTTCTGCTGGCGAAGCTTGGGGTCACGCCTATCTGCTTGAGCACACGGAAAATTTCCGACGCGATTGGCAGCGAGCCGGCCTCGAGCCAGCCCTTGACCTGCCGGTGCACTTCGCGCATGGTCATAATGTCGGAGTCGAGTTTATCCGCCAGCGTGTCGGGGATTACATCCTTATCCCCCTTTGGCCGAGTCTTGTTGAGCTGCTCGGTGTCGCGCCTGGCGGACTCCTCGCGGGCCTCGCGGGCCTCGTCCTCAGACACGACCTCTTCATCGTCGTCGATACGCTGCTCGTGCTCGTACCGATCACGGCCGTCGGGGGTTGAGATGCCCGCAGCTTCGAGCTTCGCCTTGGCGCTCTCGATCTCCTTGAGTACACGTCGTAGTTCATCCCGCGCCAGATTGGCGTCGGTGCGCGCCTTCAGGATGTCGTTTTTGAGCTGTTTGCGCTCGGACTGCAGATCCTTAGCTGCTGCGTCTCCGCGACGCAGCGCCTCGCGGTACCTGTCGAACGCCCTGGTGGCGTTGGCGATACGTGAGCGGAGGCGGCGGGCCAGTGGTTTGTTGGCCTCGAGAAACGCCGTCTCCTCAGCGGACATCGCGCCGTCTCCTTTACCGGCCGCCTCGCGCCGTCCTATGAGAACATCGAGTTCTTCACGTAGGCGATCGAGCCCCCTGTACGCCCCCTCTTTATCCTTTGCGGCAGGGGCGGGGGAGGCCTGCATGCCCAGTATACGGCGGGAGTCGCGGTCGAGCCGCTCCAGGTCCCCCTCCAGCTCATCGAGCCTGTCCTCGATGTTGCGCCCTTCTTCGCGCAGGAGGGTCGCCTCGGCCTCCGCGACGTCGAGGTTCTCCGCCGCCTCGTTGACTTTCCCCGATACGTTGACGAGGTCACCGAGCGTAACACCAGACTTCATGATCTGGGTGTCCAGCGGCAGGTCGAACACCTCGTCATACCGGCCTTCCTTGAACATGCGGTCAATGAACGCCTGCCGCGACTCCCCGGTTTTGAGGGGCCCCTTGGGCTCGAGGTCGCGCTTCGGCATCAGCCCCAGGTCGGCCAGGTACGCCATGCCCGAGGCGAACCCTTCGCGTACATCGGCTACGGATGGGTTGGAGCCGATCTTCTTGCCGTTGAGCGTAGCGCCGAGGTACACAATCTGCTGCAGATTCGCCCGCACGCGGTTGCCGGTCTTGCCCTTGTGAGCCAGCTTCGGGTTGGTGTTCACCAGCTCGATGCGGCGCTTGGCGTCACGCCTGCCGTCATCGAACACCTTGGCGAGAGCGGCGCGCACGTCGCGATTGTCGGCACGCTCGTCGGAGCGCAGCGGCTTGGGGCCCATGTCCTCGGTAAGCACATGCCGGCCGCCCTCTTTGCGACGCTTGGTGCCGGGGAACAGGCGCTCCATGATAGAGGCAGTTCGTGAGTCGGTGACCTCGTACTCGACCACGTTCTCATCGGGGTTCTCGGTGCTGGGGCGCAGGTCATTCTCGAGTGCCTCCTCGAGCGTGACATCGGAGAGCTCGCCCAAATCCTGGGTACCTGGCCCGTAGTCCCGAGTATTCGTACCACCGGTGAGGGTCTGCGACTGGGTCTCGACCTTCCGCCGCGGCTTCGCAGGTTTCGGTGGCCCCTCAGTCTTGGGGCGGGCACCAGACTGAGGGGCGGTCTCGGTTACAGCACTCCCGCCGTCAGGATCACCTCCTTCTGCTGTGGGCGAGTCGGTATTCGTGAAGTTGTCGGCGGCCGGGTCGGCCCCCTTGATACGCTTGAGCATATCTGCGGCACGCCGTTCTTTGGCGCGGGTGCGAACAGCGGAGACGGTGCCACCAGTACCGCCGAGGGTAGTAGACACAACGGCTGCGGACAGTCCGGCCTCGATCAGACGCTTGGCGTTGTCTTCGGTGAATATCTCGAAGGACGGGTCCTCGTAGGCCCGGGCTGCGAGCACGACCATCTCCTGCGCGACTTCGGCCGGAATCTCGGCGAGATTGGCCTTGCCCATGCCCACGCCGAAGCCCTTGGCTATAGTGCTCACAAGATTGGAAGACGCCTTGACAGGGAGGTCCTTGAAGAACTGGCCGAGCATGACGTCGAACGACAGGGCGTCCAACGCGGCGATTGGCACCCCAGCGAGCAGGGCGGTGCCCGGCGCGTCGATGCCACTGGCCTTTAGCTCTCGCTGCACCTCGCCGACGCCGAGCGGATAGCTGGCGGCGAACCCGCCCGCGGCACCCCCGCGTCGGCCAGCCTTCTTGAGGGCTCCGGGGAGAACATCGCGTACTTCGCGGCGAGCCAGGTTGCGGATACCTTCCCCGGTCGCGGAGCCCATGAACTGACGCCCGCCGTACTTCTTGAGTACCGAGCTCTCCGCTTTCTTGAGCAGCGCCTTGCCGACAGCTGCGCGAGCGACGGTGGCGCCGGACCCGAACCCGGTCAGGAGCATGGCGATATTGGGGATCTGCTCCCCGAGCACCTCGAGCACCCACGTGCCGAATGAGGACAAATCTTCGATGTTCTCGTAGCTGCCCACCTCGGCCGGGTTGATGGCCGCCTCATACATGTTGCGCAGGAGGCCTTCCTCGCCCCACTCCGCCACAGCGTCGAAGCCTGTGGCCTCGCCGAAGGCGTTGGCCCCCGCGTACAGGGTAGCCTGCATCTCGTCAATGCCGCGTTTGAACGAGCTGCTTAGGGTGCCCCCGCCGTCTGTCATGGCGGGGCCGCCGAACAAGTTAGGCTCGCGGCCTCCAACGTCGCGTTCGATGGCCTGCCGCATCTCAGCAAACATCTGGCGCTGCTCAGGGTCGTCCACGGCGGCGAACAGACCGAGATCCCTCGCGAGGGCGGTGCCCTCCGCATTGAGCTGTCGCTGGTCGCTGAATCGAGTGGGGCGCGCAGCCCCTACGCCGATCATGCCCTCGCTGACAACGTCGGCTCCATCGGCGCCCACGACGCGCCCGACCTCGCGGTCGTAGCTCTGATCACCGGTGAGTTCTACCGAGGCGTCGGGGTTCTGCTCGAGGATACGCCGGAGCATCTCGGCGGCTTCTAGGCCCCCGGGGGTGCCCGGCTGTAGCTGGCCGTCAATGACCTTGGGGACTTCGGGGGCATCTATACCCTGCAGGCGAACGCGTGTGCCGTCGGGCTCCACGAAGGTGTCGCCGTCGATAATTCGACGTTCGCCCGGCTGCGCGGGCTCGCTGCCTGCCTGCATCTGGGCGAGCATGTCGTTGGCCGAGATAGCCATGGACGGCTCCTTAGTTACTGAATCCGAAGGTCTGTTTCAGGTAGTCGACGAGAGGGACGCCGGCCTTGTTGGCCTCTACCATAGCACTGTAGAGCATGGTATCCACCTCCTCCGCCGAGCCGGTAACGGCGTTGTTACGTAGGAGGGTGTAAGCATTGATCATGTCCTCATCCGGCGTGTTCGTCATACGTGCGGCGAGGAACGGGGTCAGTGTGTTGAACCGCCGATCCTCCCCACCGAGGCCGAAGATAACAGACTCGTCCTCCCGCTCGAACGCCTCCGCGGCCTCCGCGGCCCCGGCGAGGTAATTGAGGTGCCTCGGGTTGCCGAGGTCGAACCCCATAGCGCCAAGAAGGGGGGTGCTGTAGGTCATATTGACCACACGCGATCGCCACTGAGCGTGACGTTCGTCCTTCGGGGGGTACGGGTTTCGCGTCTTGAGGAAGTTGGTGATGATGGCCTGCCGCTGTTTCTCCAGCTTTAGGCGATCCTCCGGTGAAACCCTCTTCGGCACCTGCCCGAAGTCCAGCAAGCGCACACCCATGGTCTCTCGGTCCAGTATGGCTGCGCGACCATCCCCGAGGTTGATAGTGGCCAGGTCCCGCTTACGCATCCGGCCAGTGTCGATGGCCCGCTCCAGCGTCTCCATCGGCATGGACTGGGGATCGAGCATGTGCAGCGTAATCAGGGCCTGCTTCTGCTTACGGGTCAGGCGGGAGCCGGGTCGGTAGCTACCACCGGTGATGCCCGCGACAGTCTCCGTCGCGTCTGCGGCCGCCTCGCTACGATCCACCGGTGCCTTCGGGATTACCGGGGCCTTCCGCCGTATCTTGGGCGGCAGGTTGCGCGTATTGGCGGTGATGTTCGCCAGCGTGCTGTCGATGGTCAGCAGACGCGAGGCGAGCTGCCGCTGGCCCGCGCTGCCGCCTTCGGCGGTCTTGAGCGCGTCCATTATGCGGTCGCGTTCTGACTGCAGGACGGTTATGGCGTTGCCGCGAGCCTGCGCGTACTCCTCCGGTTTCCACTCCCGGGCCGCTTCGGCCAGGGCCCGTTCTCGGGGGGTAGATGGCTTACCAAACAGGCCCTCGAGACGGCCCAGCTGTCCGCCACGCACGCTGCGTACTATGGCAGTGAGCGCGTCTTGGTCCTCGCCCAGCAGCCCCTGCCGGGTTATGGCCCCGACATTGGGAGCGAGGAACCCGGATGCGGCTTCACCAGCACCGGTGGCGATGTCGGCCACTTTGCCGAGCGCCGCCCGCTGTACGCCGGCCAACTGCCCGCCCAGACGCTCAACACCGCCTTCGGTGGGGGTGGTCTCGACGGCTTCGCGAGCCCTCTGCAGGATCGACAAGAACTGGTCGGGCTGTGGGGCCGGGGCCTGAGCCGGGGCCTGAGCCGGGGCCTGAGCCGGGGCCTGAGCCGGGGCCTGAGCCGGGGCCTGAGCCGGGGCTCTGCCTGCAGATGGCCTTACGGCGGCCCGGGGGGCCGGAGTAGGGGCTCCGCCGCCTCGCCCTGAGAACACAGTACCAAGCGCTGAGCGCTTAGCGGTAGCCGCCCGGCTCGCAGCGACTGACTGGGCAACACTGGGGTTACGGCCTACCAGACGGGCCTGTATCTCCTCCAGAATATCCTCCGGAGAGACGAACACGGGCTGTGCGTCCGGGTTGGTATCGAACGCCTCGCGGTTCTCGGTGAGCGGGCCCCTGGATACAGGCTTGCCAGTCTCCGGGTCAATAACCTCGATGATGGGGGTGAACTGGTCGGGGGCATCGGGGCCGGCGGCCTGAAACCCGACAACACGGCGGTTCTCCCCCAGGATGTCGCTGAAGACCGGGTTATTGAATACCCGCCCCATCGTGGCCCTGGCCCGAGGGTCGGCCAGTACGTCCTGCGCTGTACGGCGAGTGCCGTCCGGGTTGACGAACAGGGACTCGAACTGCCTGCCGGCTTCGGCTATGTTCCGCTCCTCCTCCAGCCGCGCGAGCTCTTCGTCCACGAGGCGATTCTCACGGCGCTGCTGTTGGAACGCCATGCCAGTACGCAGGCTGGCGTTAAACGCGTCTCCGAACCCTGCCATTACAGGAAACTCCCTATTGCCACGGCTCCGGCGAGCCAGGGGTTGCCCGTCATAGCCAGCCCAGCAGCAGTGCCGAGCCCGCTAATCTGCTGCCCGCGGCGCTGCTGCCGCAGTGCCTGCCCAGCTCTGCGGCGGCCATCCTCGAGGTCAGCCGCATCCTGAATACCGTCAGCGGCCGAACGACGGATGCCGCGCGAGAAGCCGACGAGGTCTGCGAGCAGGGCCTCGTTGCGGTCCTTGACACTGCGGCGGGTACGGTTGGCGGCATCGCCGACCGCTAGGGAACGGAGGAATCCGCGCTTACGGTCGAGGGTGCGGCGCATCTCAGGGGTGAGCACAGCGCCTTGATCCCGGAGGTCCTGCTCAAAAATCGCCCGGCCGCGGTCGAATCCACGGCCTGCGAGGTCGGCAGCGCGGGCGGCCTCGGCCTCCGGGTCCTGCTGGGACCGGTCTACCAGTTCCTCCTCGATGGGGTAGAACAGGCGCTGGTTCTCCTTGAACTGCTCCCGCGTTACGCGGGCGGCGCGCCGGTCGGCGTTCTCAGGTGGGCGATATAAGGACGGCGTGAACGGGGTTATTACCGACCGCGCCGTACGGTTCGCGGGGAGGCCGCGCCGGAACCCCGGCGTATTGTTCGCCGGGCCGCCAGGGGAGGTCACTACGTTGTGGGCGCTCATCACTTACTCCCGGAATCGCGGTTGAGGTAACTGGCTCCGAACCCCGCAACACTGCCTGCGAAGTCCCGCAGGTTGGTGGCGTTGGTGAACCTGCGGTTGGCGTCCCTGATGGAGCGGCGGGTGGCTCGAGCCGCCCCCCGACGGAAGCCTACGCGGGCATCGTCCTGCAGGTTGCGGCCGAAGGCGGCGACCTTCCGGAGCCCCGCCAGCTCGGCGTCGTCCACGGCCTGCAGCGCGCCAGCCTCGGCACTGCCAGAGGCTACAGAGCGGCCGATATTCTGGTTGAACCGGGCGTAGATGTCGCGGCCGGAGCCGATGCGGCGGCCGCCACCGAACCCGCGTCTGGGGGCTCGGTTGGCAATGGCCACATCAGCGGCGGCCTCTCCTGTGGCGAGTGCGCGCTCCGCGTCGGTGGCGCGGACGTTCCGAATCATGCGCTCGGTAAGGGGGCCGAACACCTCGCGGGAACGGCGTAGCTCCTCGGCGGCGACGTCAGCGAGGGCGCGCTCCTGAGCGGAGGGCCCCGGGTCCTTCGGTCCTTTCGCGCTACCCATCGGTGATAGACTCCTTGTACTCGCCCATTGGCTCGTCGTGCAGGGCCCTGCGGACCTTAGTGTTCACGTGTTTCATCCAGTTGTACCCGCCGACCAGGTAGGCACAGTGGGTTATGATACCGGTGATGGTATCGCGCAGGACGTAGGCGACTTCCTTGTCATGCTCAGACCCCTGCTCGAGGTCATTCGACGCCATCCAGTCCATAATGCCGGCCCTGACAATCGGCTGCAGCTCCTCGAAATGCCGCTGGTAGAACGGGTTGGATGGGATGTCCACCATCGCAATCCAGAACGCCCTATTCAGGGTCTCGTCCGCTACAGGGCGGTCCTTGTCGTACAGGTCATCCCACACCTGCGAGACCTTGGCCACGGCCTCGATGAACCGGGCGGCGTCCTCGTTGCCCCGGACGCACTGCAGGATGAACTCAGGTTCGTTTTGGGTCAGCATATTGCTCCCTTTTTAAGCCCTGTGGCACAGGGGCTGCAAGGCTAAATACGGTGGCGTGCGAGGTAGGCCACAGCGGCCGCTAAGCCCTGCAGCACCTTCTTGGCCGAGGCCAAATCAGTCACGTTGGCGTTAACCCACGCGCTGGCCTCCGACGGGGTCATTGACGCAAGCGAGGACAGCGCCTGCACCTTTCTAGCATCCAGGCGGTCTTTTAGCTCTCGTGGGGCAGTCACATCACGTCGCAATGATCTCTATCTCCTTGTTGGCGTAAGGGAACGCATTTATCTCTACCTTGTAGGACCCAGGCGTGTCGAATGTCAAGGACAGTGAGCCGTCCGTAACGGTGAAGGAGTCAGACACCGGCCCAGTCACAGTTACAGTGGCTGGGTTAGGTAGCCCCGGGAAGTCTACGGTGGTTGTCCCGTCGGCAGGGACGGCGAACAGGGCGGCGCCGGGTAACGGGTCTTTGGAGACAGGGGATCCGGTAGCCAGATCCCACCTGTCCGATACATCGTTGGCCGTTACGCCGGGGACAGCAGTTTCTCCGGGGCCAGCCTGTGCAGCGATTTGGTCGGCGGGGGCGAACCCAGTACGGATTATCTCGCCTGTAGTGGTGTTGTATATGATGTATGACTGAATCACTTCTTGACCCCAGACAGTACCATCGACCGAAAAGACACAGAGCCGCCCTGCCCCCCGTCACGCGCGTACACATAATACGTATTCGAGCCAGCGGCGGGGGAACTGTCCCGTATGTTCAGGGATATGCCAGAAATCTGGCCGGGGGCGGCGCTGCTCCCGCATACCGCCTCCAGCACAGTAGCGTAACCAGACGCGGGCCATATCTGAGTCGACCCTCGAACAACCCGTACCTCCACATACCCGGGGCCCGCATCCGCGTTACAGTCAGAGCCGTTAACTGACGCGACAAACGATATGGCGAGGTTGACCGGAGATGAGCTGGGATCGAGGGACGCAGAGATTATGTTCGTGTCGACCGTACTGGATAGCGACAGAGCCCCATCGGCCGAAGCAGACACAGGTACCGTAACGGCCTGATCCTTTATCTTTAGGGTATCGACTGCAAGGTCCGCGATTTTCGCAGTCTGTATGGCCGCGTCCGCAATCTGAGCGCTGCCCACAGCGAGGTTCGCTATCTTGGCAGAGCTGACTGCGAGGTCTGCGATCTTAGCAGTATCGACTGCGAGGTTAGCGATCTTGGCGTTGGTGATGGCCGCATTCGCTATCTTGGCAGTAACAACAGCGAGGTCAGCAATCTTGGCCGTGTCGATGGCGACGTCGGCGATGTCTCCGTTGAGCACCTGTCCGGTAGTACCGGACGTACCGGCTGTGGCGTTGTACGGCCCAGGTATGCCTGCGGTCGATACCGCGCGTACCCAGTAGTAATACGTAACCGCGCCCTTACCAACGTCATCGGCGAATACCTCTGCGGTGGTGGTGCCGTGCAGCACCGCCAGAGACAGGTTATCTGACGACGCCCGCCATATCTCCGTGTAGGAGTAGTTCGGTATCAGCGACGTACCGTCCCATGACAGGATGTTGTTGATAGCTGCGCTAGCAACGGTCAGGTTGGACAGCTGCGCGGGTGGAGTCTTGTCCGCCCCGCCGCTGACAATGGTACTGGGCAGGGAGCCTGCGACACCCCCCGCAGACGTTATAATCGAAGCCGCCTCGGTGTCCCCTGCGAGGTCACGCAACGTGACGACGCGGTCGAGCTCGCGCCCGCGGCGAGCGCCGTTGAGGCTCTCGAGGAGCTCGGTTATCTGCGCGATTGTGCGGGCGAGCGCTGGGTCGTCTATCTTCGGTCGCTGAATGGATACGTCGACGGCTGGCATCAGACCCCCCGCAGCGCTTTCATGGAGGTAGCGACGACGACCTCAGAGACTTCGTTCGACCCTTCGACCTGCACCTCGTAAATTTCAGGCAACGACCCCGATGGCAGACGAAATGGCAGGTTGTTCGCCACAGACTGCGTGTGTACCAGCGCCGCGTCCGCGTACACCTTCAACGTGATGGGGTACGCGTCTGCGCGCACAACAGCGACGGACATGTTCTCCGGCTTGGGGCTTATGAACTCTCGGCTCTTGTACGTCATACTGGCGTTGGCCCCGGTGTCCCAGGATGCGATGTTACCGCCATTGTCGATATACACCTGATCCGCTTCGCGGTCCTGGTACACCGCCTGCGTGTAGTACTGGAAGAAAAAGACCCCCAGCTCTGGCTGAGCTGGGTACATGGCAAACGAGGCTTGGGTGACCCCGTCGTTGTAAAACGCGAGGTACATGCCCTCCCAATTCACAGCCACGAAGGAGTCTGGCTTGAGTGCCTGCCAAGCGTCCCGGTCAAAAACACCCTGCGTGACTACTTTGAGCCCGCTGGGGGAAGCGAGGATGAGCCCATCCGGTGATGGGTAAGCGACTCCGTACCCGAGGTCGACGACGCCGGTCTTGGACACGCACGCCTGCTCGACCTCCGTGTCGTCCATGACCATGCCCGCCGGGTCAGTGCCGGAGGCAATGGCCGGGAAGCTCTTGGTCGTAACGAGGATCGAGTTACCCAGCGCACCGATACCCATTATGTCGTGATCGGTGGTCAGCTGGTACTTCGCTGGCCATGCGTGTGGGTACCCCGGCTCGCTGAAACACAGCACGTTCGCGTAGTACCCGACGTAAAACCCGTTGGGGTGCCTGATCAGTCCCTCGAGCGCCGTCGGCGGCATGTCAAAATCTTCAGACACGATGGCTCTGCCCAGGTCAGCAGAGGCTACGGAGTCGGTGTACGTGGTGGAGGCTATGTCGACGGTGGCGACGAGCTGGTATACGCTCCCGGTGTCGCCGGTGTTCAGCCGGTAAATCCGCTTCTGCGTGATGTTGTAATTGCCCGACGGGGCGGTGGCCAGCGTGCTAAGGTCGACCGTCTGCCCGTTGCGCCACTCGACGCTGTTCGAGACCGGGCTCGGCGGGCCCTCGGAACCATATGCGTCGAGATACGTTACGACATAGTAACGTGTCTCGGGAAGCTCCGTCGGGTCAGTGGCGGAGCCGCTGAGTGTCGCAGTGGGGGCCGTCGTTGGGGCTGGGATACCGAGCGTGTAAGAGTTCGTCGGGTACGGCGTCGCGGTGGTAGCGATGGAGCTCTCAGTGAACTTGGGCTCCGCGTCCCCGGTGAAATACACGCGGTCGTAGGCATCATTCGGTATCAGCGAACGTAGTGCGCTAACGGGCTTGTCCCACTCGA
Organism: Acidobacteriota bacterium; assembly: GCA_027021395.1. Taxonomy (GTDB): domain Bacteria; phylum Acidobacteriota; class Polarisedimenticolia; order J045; family J045; genus JALUUK01. The sequence goes on along the minus strand of JALUUK010000806.1, from coordinate 340 downwards.
ACCAGAAGTTGTTGTACTTGAAGATGCTCTTCAACGTGCCGGCGATGGTCTTGGCAACGACCGTTGTCGGCGCACGAAGCGGGCGTAGGCTGCCGCGCTGTATACGCACATTGGTGCACGTCTGCGCATCAGTAGGAGCTAGCCTGCGTTTATGAAGGCCGGGCTTCTCACCAGTAAATGGGCCGAGTCTGAATCCGGGCATCAGGTACCCCTACTGAGGTCCTTGAACCGCGCGTAATGCTGCTGCGCCTCGCCGTCCTCGCCCGCGTACTCAGCGTCTTTGCTCTTGGCGCGGAACATCATAAACTCCTTGAGCGCCGGTACCCATCTGTCCTCGATG
>JALUUK010000805.1 GCA_027021395.1 Acidobacteriota bacterium | reverse complement strand
GTGGTGGAAGTGATGGACCCTTCAAACTTATGCGTGCCGGGAGTCGTCTCGATGAGGCGGACGACCTCGGGTGTTTGCTCGCTGTCGGACCAGATCAAGACATCGACCGAGCCGGAGATATCCCCATCGCGTACGACGATGTCCAGACTAGAACCACAGGCGAATGCCGACTTGGCAAGCTGTACACGGCCGAGCGAGGGAACCAAGGCCGCCGTGGCGCAGTTGGAGACGGCGCTCTCGCACGCACGGTTCGATTCCACGGCCTGCACCCGGTAGCTGATGGCCACATCGAGCGCCACGTCGGTATCTTCGAAGGTCAAGGTCGGAGCCGCGACTTCGGCGATCGGAACCTGCGCGCGGTTGCAGCCGAGTTCGGTACGATAGACGCGGTAGAAAGAGGTATTCGGAATATCGTTCCAGGTCAAGAGCAGGCCGCCGTTTTCGCTAGGTTCGACCGTCAAAGACGGCTGAGCCAAGTTCGAACAGCTCGACGTGCTCTGGTTCTCGGGCGCGCTCTGTGCGCCGCAAGAGATCCCGTGCCGATCGAAAGCCGACCAGATTTCCGCGGCATGGGGCGTGCCGTTGGAGAGGTCTCCATCGTCATCGTCGACCAGCCGCATCAGGTGATACCAGCTCGCCGTACCGCAGCTATCGCCGGTCGACCCCGAGCAGTTGTAAGCCGGTCCGCCGGAGCCGTCGCGCGATTCCCACCAGAGGCGCTCGGTCAACTGCCAGGCGCTGTCGATGTCCATCCCCGAGGCAGGAAAATCGCGCGCAGCCAAGTCGAAAAGAGCGCCGGCGGAAATATGTCCTTCGCAATGCACGGCTCCACCGCAGGGCGCGCCGCCGCTGCCGCAGCGATCGGGCCCCCAGTTGGCGGGCGTGGCGGGCGTATTGTCGACGCGGGCGGCGTAGTCATGATCGCGGATGCCGGTGCACTCGAGGCAGGTATCGCCATAGCCGGAACAGGTGCCCGACTCCTTGAAGCCACGGCCGACACAGGAAACGCGTCCTTCGACGAAGGCGACGATATCGGCGTAGGCTTCGCCGGATCCATCGAATCCGCCACCGTCGTTTTCATCGACGCCGTGACCCCACTCGTGCATGTAGACCCCTTGCAGGGTGCCTGTGTTACGGCAGCCGTTACCCGCGCGGTACATGTTGAGCTGGCTTCCGCCGTAGCTGGCATTGCAGGTCGAATCGACATTCGAGCGCACGTTGATCGGCGATTGGAACCATGTGTTGTCCGGCAGCCAGTAGCGCGCCTTTTCGATGGAGCGGTTGAGCTGATAGAACATGGTTCGCGTGGCCTGCGTATTGCCCGGCGACGCACCGACCGGTGTCGTGCAGTTGAGCCCTTCGGGGTCGGAGCCGAGGTCCATCCCGTCTCCGCAGATCGATGATTCCTCGAACGTGCCGCATTGATCGTCGATGCGGACATAAGGACCGTCCAAGCGCGTCACCACGGTCTGTCCCGTCTCGCAGGTGAAGATTCCCGAAGCGCTCATCGTCTCGGCGGCCGAGCCGTCGAGGGAATAGTCGGCAAAAGCCAGCGGATAGTCGAGTTGCTCCATGCCGTCGGCGTCGACTCCATCGCTCGTCAGCGGGAAGGCCGAGGTCTTGGCACGTTCGTAGTGGGTGGTATCGACGAACGAGAGGACCTTGCCCACGCGGGCATCGACCGCGCCGGCCCAGTAAGAGGCTTCGCCGTCCACATGCAGATGGATCGTCCAGACGAGGCGGTGAGTCAGCCCCGCACCGCGCTGATCGGTCCACTCACCGGCTCGCGCGCCGCGCGGATCGACGGCGATGAACGAGAGTTTGGGTTCTTTCCAGGTTTCCAGATCGGAGGATTCTCCGATACCTAGGTATTCCAAGAGGCGGGTGCGGGCTTCTTCGGAGCTGAGAACCGGAAGCGCATCCTCGGTCACGCTCGCCCAGCGGGTCGCTCCGAAAGCAACCAAGTTGCCGTGAGCGACCTGAAAATCGAATCGCGCACCTTCGACGCGCACGCCGTCGATCTCTTGGCGGAAGGTGACCTGCCAAACACGCTCGCCCAACGAGCCGGAGGCCTCGGTATCCAAAACGAGCTGCTCGCCCCATGTTCCGAGCAGGGCGGCGTGCTCCTCGATGAAAGCACGCGCCAAGGTCTCGACCGTCTCGAGCGTGACGGCGTTCGGATCACCGGCAAGATCGTTGCCGCGACCCGGAACCCAAGGGATGCCCTGGCCTTGCGCCAACGACGGAAGGCCGTTGCGCTGGTCGATATAGATTCGCCACGCACCGTTTTTCGCGGCGAACCCGTCCCAACCCACGCGAAGAGGATCGAGAGCAGGCAAACGATCGGTGGAGATCGGGCGGGTGGCGAGCACGGCCGCCGGTGACTCGAGCGCGTGCGAGTCGAAGCGGTTGCCATCGTGGCGGGGAGTCAAAGCCATGGCGACGGGAACCGAACAGAAAACGAGCAAGGCGAATCGGCGAAAGCGGCACATCGCGAATATCCTCTGGATTTTGCAGCAGCTAGGTCTTCGGACCCGCGGTGGGGGACGCGGGCATTGTCGGCCAACTCTTACGGCCATCCCGCTCTCCACGCAAGCACATACCTGCGCCCACGAGGGGTTTGCGGACAAAGTCCGGAGGCGGTTTCAGGGCTGTCCCCACGCCCGGTGATCGTTTCGCAGATCCCTAGAGGGCTTCGATGATTTCGGTGAGCATCTGCTTGACTTCGGCGGCGACTTCTCCGAGGTCGGGGTTTTCGATGGCCATCATCGAGGCCATCGGATCGACCGCCGAAACGTCGATGGTGCCGTCTTCGTTCTCCTGCACCAGTACGTTGCAGGGGAGCATCGTGCCGATCTTGCTCTCTGCCTGGATGGCTCGGTATGCCGACGGCGGATGGCAGGCGCCGAGAATCAGGTAAGGACGAATGTCGGCATCCAGCTTTTTCTTCAAAGCGCCCTGCACGTCGATTTCACAGAGCACACCGAAGCCCTTGCCGGCGATCGCTTCTCGTGCCCGCTCGACGGCTTGCTCGAAGGAAAGATTCAAAGTGCGGGTGATGTGATAGCTCATGATCGACTCCTTGGGAGGAAAAGGTCGAAAGTAACGGCCGGCGGGATCGCTATGAAACCTGCCAACCGGGTCGGGCATCGCCGATGGGGCTGATGCGTAGGCATCTCCCGTCGGGCATGTTGACGGCGAGCATCATGCCTTGGCTCTCGCGTCCCGCCATTTTTCTCGGCGCAAGGTTCGCCAGGATCAATACCGTGCATCCGACGAGTTCCTCCGGCGAGAAGTCTTGTTTGACTCCGGCGAGGATTTGCCGTTTTTCCAGGCCGATGTCCACGGTCAGCTCAAGCAGTTTCTTCGACTTGGGAACCTCTTCGCAAGCTTCGATCAAGCCCGTGCGAATGTCGAGCTTGATGAAATCATCGAAGGTGATCGTATCTCGCAACGGTTCGAGTGCGGCGTCGGCATCATCTTGCGAAGCCGCGGGCTGAGCGTTTTCTTCATTCATCGTCTTGCTCTTTTCTGCGTCGGCGCGCCGACGGGCACGCTCGTGTAGGGCCGACAGTTCGGCTTCAATTTGCTTGTCGGGGATCTTGGCGAAGAGAATTTCAGCTTCACCGAGTTGCGAACCGGCCGGCAAACGATCACTGCCGGCGGTCGTCCAAGAGCCCGCTTCTACGCGACAGCCGAGCTGTCGTGCAAGACGGGCGGCGGATCGTGGAACGAATGGGGCAAGCAAGACGCTCAGCGTGCGCAGCACTTGCAAGGTGACGTGCAGGCAGTTCCTGCAGGCAGCGATGTCCGTCGAGTAGGTCTTCCATGGCGCATGATCGTTGAAGTACTTGTTGGCGGTATGCCCGAGTTCCAGGACTTCCTGCGCTGCGCGTTTGACACGATAGACGTCTAGGAAGGTACCGACACGCCGCGGGAAATCTTCGAGCGACGAGAGCAGCTCGGTGTCGGCCGCGGAAGGGTTTTCGAGCGGAGGGACGGTGCCTTCGAGTTTCTGATGGACGAACTTGATCGCACGGCTGGCGAGATTACCGAAGACGTCGGCCAGCTCTCGGTTGGTCGTCTGTTGGAAGAACTCCCAAGTCCACTCCGAATCGGCCGTCTCGGGGGCCGAACGCGCGATGCACCAGCGCGCGGAGTCGGCGGAATACTTCGAGAAAAAATCATCCAATTCGATATACCAACCCGCAGAGGTGGAAAACTTGCCGCCCTGGAAGTTGTAGAACTCGTTGGCCGGAACATCTTGCGGAAGGATGTAGGGGCGCTCTTCCACCTCGTCGCATCCTCGGCGCACGAAACGCGCACCGGCCTCGATGCGTTCGCCGATGCCTTTGAGCATTCCGGGGAAGGTCAGGCAGTGAAAAGGGATGTTGTCCTTGCCGATGAAATGAACCAAACGAACGTCTTCGCCCTGCCACCAAGAGCGCCAAGCCTCTTCCGCCGCCGGTCCCGCGCCGAATTTGTTTTCCGCCCACTCGATGGTGGACGAGATGTAGCCGATCGGAGCGTCGAACCATACATAAAGAACCTTGCCGGCGGCATCCGGATCATCGAGCGGGACCGGGATCCCCCATTCCAGATCGCGCGTGATGGCTCGTGCGCGCAACCCTTCTTTGAGTTGATCGCTAAAGAGCTTGTTGATGACGTTGGGCTTCCAGCTTTCCTTCTTGGTCCCGAGCCACTGTTCGAGCCAGGGCTGAATTCGATCGAGGTCGAGGTACCAGTGCCGGGTTTCCCGCAGTTCGGCCGGCTCGCCCGAGATCTTCGAGCGCACGTTGCTCAGCGTGGTCGGGTCGATCCAGGCCCCGCAGGCCGGGCACTCATCGCCGCGGCACTCCGCGTGACCGCAATGCGGGCAAGTTCCGATGATGTAACGGTCGGGAAGCCAGCGCCCCGCTTTCGGATCGTAATACTGCTTCTCGGACTTCTTCGAGATCCACCCGTGCGCGAGCAGTTCCTTGAAGAACCACGAGGAGATCTCGGCTTGGGCAGGCGAAGTCGTTCTGCCGAAATGGTCGAAATCGATATCGAGCCGGTCGAAGAAACGGCGAATCTCGGCGTGCCAGCGATCGACCTGTTCTTGGGGGGTGACACCGGCTTGCTCCGCCGTCAGGGTGATCGCCACGCCGTGCTCGTCGGTGCCGCAGATATAGAGGACCT
>JALUUK010000804.1 GCA_027021395.1 Acidobacteriota bacterium | reverse complement strand
CAAACTGGCCTGGATCTCCGCCGCTTGGTCGATATCGGTTTTCAGATGCTCGAGCAACAGCCGCTGATCGATCGCATGACGGATGATGTTCATCGAGAAGCTGAGTTGCTCGCGCTCCCATGACTCTCGAAGACCAAACGCCATCAATCGCCGGGGCTCTCCGTTGATCAGAATGGCCACTGATTCCTTGCCGCCGAGCTTGTCCTCCAACTCTCCTTCTTGGCCTTCCGTTTCTGCGTCGAAGATGAAGGTTTTGTGCTCGAGGACCAGTTCCAGAGGCGGATAGCCCCTAGGAACCAGCAAGCCTTCGACATTCTCCGCTCGAGGGCGACAAGCTTGGTCTAGGCGAAAACCATCGGCCTCCTCATGGTAAAGTCGGCCGTTCTCGATCGCGAGTTCGTCCCCGAAACGATCGACGATCAATTCGAGAATCCGCAGCATGCGGCCGCTGCCTTCGGCGCCGTAGTCGATCTCGTGAAGCAGTTCATCCAAGTTTCGATAGAATTTCGTCGCCCTGTATGCCATCTAGAATCCCCTACAAGATCTTCAAAGCTGAGCACAGAGCATGCCCGATTCGCCGCAGATCCATGGTCGTCACTCAAAAGATATCGTCAAGAGAGAAAGCGTCGTTCAGCGTGGTTCACGGAAAGGCGAAACCATTCCGATAGCCGCATTATAGGCCGAGAAGCCATGGAAACACGAGCCTCGGCAGGCTTTCGAGGAAGAAGATATCGCGGCGGAATCGGCGCTGCTCAATAGTGCCAGATCAAGGGCCCGCCGAGTGCCTCGGGGCGCTGGGGTTGCGTCGCCGTATCGACGAGTTCGCGGCTTAGAGCGGCGAGAGCGTCCATGTCCGCCGCGAGATCGACGAAACCCGAGCCGGCCGTTCCCAAAGCAACGATGTCGCCCTCGCTCAAAGCTCGACCGATCAAATCGCGTCGTATCTCACCGGCAAAGCTCCACACGGCGAGATACTTTCCCCTCATTCGGGAATCCTTCGCAAGATCGAGCATACGGCGACCGAGCACATCGGGTGATTCCGCGCTGACCAGCAAGACGAAATCCGACACCTTGCGTGGAACATCGCTGACCTCCGGCCCTTCCCATGCAGCGCGTATTTTCTCGAGCAACGCGCGACGATGCTCGGGAAAAGCGCCTTCGGGTATCAAAAGCTGAGCCTTGCCGCGCAAGAGAAGGGTCGCACGCTTCCAACGGGCGATGGCGTTTTCACTGACGGCGTGAATGACGTCCGGAGCATTGACGAAGCCGGTTTGAGCCTGCCTCCACCAATCCCGAAGTCCGCGCGCAACATGCAGACTATCTTCGGCTCCGGAGGCCGGCGGAAGATCGCGGTCCCAAGGAGGCCGGAAAAAATCTGCCGACGCCTGCACGAAGAGTTGTCGACTATTCGCGAGCATTCCGGGAAGACCTTCAAGCCCTCGAAGCGGCAATTCGGGCGTCGCATCAAGAGCCGGCCCTAGAACGAGACGCTGCATCGCTCCGAGCGGCGGAGTCAGCGTACGCGAATGCTCCCCGACACGCAGCAGAAGGCCGATACCACGAGCCGCTTCGGCTCCTACCCCTCGGGAAGCGACTTGCATCACCGCTTGCGTTGCCTCGATTCCCCCCAACATACGCGCGGCGGGAGGCTTCCGGGGGCTATTCGTCGGAAGCATGGAAACGGTATTTGCACTTCGCTGAGGTTTGTATTCCAGAACGCGTCCCTCGATCAATCGCCGGATTTCGACCAAGCGGCCGGATGTGTCGACGACTGCGCGGCGCGACGCGGGGCGGCGACCGAAACGGTCATAGACGGTTTCGAACCAGAGGGCCGGTGCGGGCTCCCGGCGACTCTTTGCCGAAGGCACTGTTCCCGTAGCGTGGCGAACGCTCCGAGCGTATCCCTGCTCTCCATCGAGCCCATGCTTCGGCAACTCGATATCCGAGCCCGAGAGCACGGCGACGCGGGAGACCGGCCTCCGGCGAACGGGCGAAGCAAGAGCCGCACGCCGAGTGGGAACGCGTCCACCGCGAACGGTGCCCCCTTCTCCGCTGCGAACACCTAGCGTCTGCGCTGCGTTTCTCTGCGGCCTGCGGCCGGGAGACAGGCCCGTCGTCGATCTCGAGGCCCGGCGCAGTGCTCCGCTCATGTTGAGATCCAGCCCACCGGTTCCGATGCTGAAAACGCGCAGATTCCTCTCGCGCTGATCGCGCTCGCGCAAGCGCTCCTTCGTATCCGCTGAAAGCGTGGTCATCACGAGGGAGTGCATACGCGATCGCTCGAGTTGGTAGGCCGCCATGTCGATCTCGTCATCGGAGATCGAAGTCAAGTCGATCCTTGCTGCTTCTTGTAACCTCCGAGTGTGGGCCGACGGCCGACGGCCTCCGCCTGCCAAAAGGGCTGCGAAGCGCGCACGCGCGGGAAGAGGCCTTCCCGATTCCGGCAACAGGCGATCCAAAGCATCGACGACTTCGGATCTCTGCAACACGTCCGTGCCCGTCGTCGCACCGGGCTGCGGCAAAACGACGAGCGAGAGAAGGTAGGGAAAAGTCCGCGGCGTCGGAACCGAAGGCACTTCGACGTCGAGCAGGGCGTCGAGATTGGGAACCGGAAGCCCTTCACCTTCGATCTGTTTCAACCAGGAAAAAAGCGACAAGAGGCGCACGACTTGGTCGAGGTCTGCCAGTTCGGGAAAAATATCCGCCAAAGCGTCGTAGCTTTCGTCGATCGACCTGACGGTCTTTTCCGTCCACGGCGGACTGCTCCCTCTCTTGCTTTGTGATGCTGCGTCTCCCAGCCTCTCCGCCGCAGCGGCCATGCGAACACTGCGCATGGCCAGCAGCGACCCGTCGTCGGATACGGTCAGTTCCACCGTATCGGGGTAAAACCAAAGTCTCGTCTGCTGCGCTGATATTCCCACTGAATTCGGGTCGGCCGCGAAACGCTCGATATGAGTCAGAAATCCGGGCGCGACCTTTTGCATCTCTTTTCGAAGATCGATACCCGTCACCGGATCGATCCCCTGCGAGAAGGTCTTGAAGCGAATGTCGCACAAGAGGCTGACCATTCCCAAAGCCGTATCCCGCAAGCGCCCGCCGTAGTTGACCCGCGTGGTATGGGGTGAAACGCCGCGATCGAGACTCATGAAGGGCTCACCGGGCCCCCCGTGAAAGATCGCCCGATAGGCCACCGCGAAGTCGCTCAAGTCGATGGGGCGACCCAAGAGAGTGGGACGCTTGCTCCGGCGGCTTCCCAGAAGAACGATTCTTCCGTCTTTTTCGAGACGAGCGCCTTCGAGTTGCAGCCCCTCCTGCACGAAGCGTTTCCAGGTGCTCAGATCGAAAAGCGGGGTTCCCGCCGACCGCCCCGCATCGGAGGAACGATCTTCGCCGGTGTACTGAAATCGATAGGGATCGAGACCAAGCCGAAATCGCGTGCGTTTCATATCGTGGTGATACGGGTAGACCGTGACCTCGAGCGCAAGATCTTCGCCAAGGCGCCTGCGCTCTGCGTCGAGCGCAAGTGAAACGACGGAAGCCGCGGCATTCCAGGCGCTCAAGCCACTTGGGGCGTCGGCGGGAACTTCGAGCGGAAGAAACGCGCGAATCTCTCCTCGTCCATTGCTTTCGAGCAGGTAGCGACGCGAGCGCAGCAATTCCACCCAGGCCGGCTGTGCCGAGCCCGGCGGCCAGAGGGCTCCGATCTCCATCCAATGCGGCTCGACCTTCTTCCTCGTCGCATCGAGCGCATCGGCAAGAACGAAGGCATAGGGCTCGAGATGAGGATGCAAGAGTTTCGCGTCGTAGTCGTCCGGGGAATCCGAACTTCGGCCTGCGGCGATACGATCGAGCACGACGCCGAGCGCTTCACCCGAATTCGTGATCGCCCGCGTATCAACGATCCGCCGATAGTCGACATCGAGCCAGGTCGTCCCCGACGGCGCCTGCGCGAAACCCTGAGAACACGATACGCCCAACACGAGGGCAAAGGACAGGAGATGCTTCGTCATATTCATCCGCGGAGTCTACCAGGAGTCGAATTCTCTTTCTTCCGCAACTTCGACTCGATTCGAGCATGGGCCGGACACTATGATCAATCTGGGAATTGTGCCGACGATGACGATCTTTCACCGCAAGCTCTTTGAACACCTGATCCTCATATCGGGGCGCGACCGATGACACCCCCGAACGAATCGAAACCCAAACGGAAACCGAAAGTGCTCGTCGGGGATCTCTTCGGGCGCGCGAGTTCCTTCTTGGAATCCCGTAAGGAAGAACTCGGCGTGGAACTCGAACTTTTCGAGCAACCGGCGACGCTGGCCATGGCGGCCGCCGACAGCCGGGCCGACTTGGCCGTGGTGGTCAACCCCGACACGCTGCTCCCTCTCGAACGTCTACGCAATGATCCCAGGACCGGCCACATCCCCCTTTTGCTGGTGATCCCGGGGCTTGTTCACCTGGAAAAACAATTCCTCAGTCTGGCCGTAGCCGATCACGTGATCGATTACCCCTTCGAGGAGGAAGTACTTCTCGAGTGGGTGAGCCGCGGCATTCGCAGGAAGCTGGTGGATCCCGTCGACCAGCACTATGCCAGCGCCGATGTCGATGGATGGGGAGCCGCTCGCTTCGTGGGCAGGCTCTGCTGGGTTGATGGGAATCGGTGTGGCTTCGAAACCGACGTGGCCTTGCCGGAAGGCTCCCGCTTTCGATTTTCCGGCCCGCTCGCTTCCACGATCGGAGACGAAGAGATCGAGGGATCCGTGCTTTCTTGCAGCAAGCACGACGTCTACTACGACCATGCCTGGCACCTAGAACTCGATCTCAAACCCTCCGAGGGACAGCTCAATCTCGGTGAAGCGCTCAGCGCGCACCGCTTCTCCATCGCACGAACGCGACGCGGAAAGATCGCCCTCGTCAGCCACTCCAACGAAAAAGCCGGTGACCTTGCCGAGGCCGTGGGAACCGACGACTTTCTCGTTTGCCCCTACCTCGACCTGAAAGAGATGGTGGATGACTACCTCCACAGCACACCGGCCGCCGTCATCATCGACCCGGATCTGCCGGACCTCGAATCAGAGAGTTGGCCCGAAATGCTCGAGGCATTGCCGAGCAGCCTGCCGATCTTCCCGCTGAGCCGACCTCGAGATCCCTCTTCCTGGGATCTACCGGCGCACCGGATTCTTTGTCTCGATGTGCCGCGAT
>JALUUK010000803.1 GCA_027021395.1 Acidobacteriota bacterium | reverse complement strand
CTCTCCTTTGTGAAATGAAGCGTCGTGACGCGAAACTCGGCGTGGTTTCGATGTGCGTCGGCGGCGGCATGGGTGCGGCCGGCCTCTTCGAACTCTGCTGATGAATGGCACGCGCTCCCGGGCGATGTCTGAACGACGGGGACGAATGCTACTCAATCTCTACCCCCCGCTCTTTTTTCAGCGCATTCGCTGCCTAGAGATCGGCCCCGGATTTCTCTCCTGCAAGATGCGCGTATCCAAGAGCCTGCTCAACCGCAACCTCAACGGCACGATCTTCGGTGGGACGATCTTCGCCGCCGCGGATCCGGTTTATTCCTTCCTCTACTGGCAGATCTTCGCGCGACGCGGGATGCCCGTTCAGGCTTGGCTCGCGGCCGCCGGCGTGCGCTATCTTCAACCGGCCGCCTCCGACTTGACGCTCGATTTCGCCATCCCCGAAGCTCATATCCAGGAGGCGATCGCGGCCTTTGAAGGTGACGGCAGGTACCGCCGCACCTACACCACTCCCGCCATCGATGTCGAAGGCGAAGTCTGTGCGCTCATCGAGACAGAGGCTTACCTTCGTCTCCATACCAAGAAAATAGAAACCCAGCTCAGCAGAACCAAGCAATCCAACGAAAGGTCAGGTGAGTGAAGTGGCTCGGGATCCGGCGGCAAATATCCTCGAGATTTGGACAAGGCTGAAACGCTACCCCTTCGGCCGATGGATCTTCAACTTCCTGTTGCGACGCCTCGTGCCCTACACCGGCACAATCTCGCCGATCGTACGGCACCTCGAGCCGGGACGAGCCGAGGTCGAAATCAAAGACCGTCGCCGCGTTCGCAACCATCTGCGTTCGATTCACGCAACCGCTCTCGTCACGCTCGGTGAAGCGGCCAGCGGCCTAGCCTTGATCGCAGCGCTTCCCGCGGATCAACGTTCCATCCTCGTTGGTTTCGAAATCGAATACTTCAAGAAAGCCCGTGGAACGCTCACCGCCGAAAGCACGGCGCCGACTATCGAAACCTCCAACGAGCGCCGCGAAGTCTTGATCGAATCCTCCATCTTCGACGCCTCTCGAAATGAGGTCGCCCATGCAACGGCGAGATGGCTCGTTGGACCGCGCTAGATGCATCGCTCCGCACTGGTTTTGTTCAACATAGCCAAGCGGCGCAATGTCGGCCCGATGATTCGCACCGCCAACGCCCTCGGAACCGATCGTATCGTCATCGTCGGTCGAAAGGCCGTGCAAACCTATGGCCATTTCGGAACGGATCGAAGCGAGAGACGGTTGCACTTCCATCGCCTCGAAGACGCGCTTCGCGCGCTGCGCGATGATGGCTTCTCGATCTGCGGCGTCGAGATCTGCGGCTCGGCCCTACCGATCGACACTCACCCCTTCGCCGGCGATACGGCCTTCTTGATGGGGAACGAAGGAGAAGGCCTGTCGGAGGCTCAACGCACGGCCTGTGACTTCTTGGTCTATATTCGGCAATACGGCGAAGCCGCTTCGCTCAATGTCGGTGTCGCGACGGGCATCGTGCTCCATCACTTCGGTCTTTGGGCCGACTTTCCGGAGAGCGAGCAACGAAACGGAAAATTTTGCAAGGAAGAAAGACGCTAACCCGACTTGTTCGTGGATCCTTCTCGCGAGAGTACTCAGACGCCGCCGGATTGCGGCTTTTCGCGGCTTTCAGCCGAGTGGCATACTTATCGGCATCTAAAAGGCTGAGATCGGTGAAAAAGTACGGGCCGGCTGCGTTTGAGTGCTCTCGGTGGAGGGCTTCATGAAAGATCCAAAGCACATGATCGAAATTTCGAAAATCGAAAGGGACGGGCGCGATCAACCGCTTTCGACGGTGCGTATCGTCACATCCTCCGGCATACCGATCTACCTTCTGCCCGTCGAAACTTTCCCCGGCCACCGCAACAACATCTATCTCATCGACCATCCGGATACGCCATGGCTTTTCGATTGCGGTACACCGGGCTCCGGTGAAGAACTCGAACAGAGGTTTCGCGAGATTCGTGATCGATTCGCAGTGCGAACCTCTCTTTCGGATCTGTCGGGAGTGTTGATCAGTCACGCTCACATGGATCACTTCGGTGCCGCACATCGATTTCAAGAGATGGGAATTCCCATCCTGATTCATGAATACGACGCGCGGGTACTCGCCGACTTCCAGCAACGTCGAGTGATCATGTCGCGTGATCTCGGCCTGCTGTTTCATCGCAGCGGCATGGAAAAGACCGAAGCCGATGCGCTGACCGAAGTCTATCTCTCCGGGAAGCAATCCTTTCGTGATCTAGAGCCGGACCGAAGGCTGTGCGATGGTGATTCGGTCGGAGCCGGCTGGTCCGTGCTGCATGTCCCCGGACATTGTCCGGGCATGGTCTGTCTCCGTATCGATGACGTCGTGCTCACCGCCGATCATCTGCTATCGCGCATCACACCACTGCAATGTCCGCATGCGATCGCACCGGGACTCGGCCTGGAAAACTATCTCGACAGCCTCGAAAAATTGAAAGCGTTCGGGTCGTCTTCCGTCGCACTCGGCGCTCACGAGTTGCCGATCGAAGATATTCCCCTGCGCATTGCCCAGACGCGCGCTCACCATATGGATCGCCTACTGAAGACCTTGGAGCTATGCCGCGAAGATCCCCGGACGCTTCACCAGCTCACGCTCAGATTGTTCGGTCCGCAACAGCACTACGGGAAGATCATGGCTGTCGTCGAAGCCGCTGCCCATGTCGAATACCTGTACGATCTCGGGTTTCTGGAAATGACGAATATCGACGACGTCATCGGAGACACGCTTCTTCCTCCCCGATATCGCGCTCGACGACTAGATTTCGCTCGCGAACGTTTCTCCCCTCCCGCCCAAGCCGCGGAAGAATGATCGGAACTTGGCCGTTGGTGGCCGCCGAAGGCGGCGCGTATCCTTTTCGTGATGGACCTTCCCCAACGCATCGTTTTCTATGATTCTGCATGCGGCCTGTGCCATGCCTCGGTCCGCTTCATCATCGCCCGCGATCCGGAGTTTCTGTTTCGATTCGCCTCGCTCGATTCGCCCCTCGCAGAAAGAACCTTATCTCCGGAAGAACGGAGAACCGGACAAAACGGTAGCGTCGTCCTCATCGAGAATCGCCGTGTTCTCCTGCGAAGCGATGCTGCGCTGCACATCCTCGGGCACCTTTCACGACCATGGCGGTGGCTCGCCGCACTGAGATACGTCCCACGTCCGTTGCGCGATTTCTTCTATGATCTCGTCGCTCGGAATCGACACCGGTGGGCCGGAAAAAACGAGAGCTGTCCGATTCCATCTCCGCAAGACTCTGAGCGCTTCATCGGCTAGCCCGGATAGGCGGCGATGCATTCGATCTCGATGGTCGCCCCCAAGGCCAACCCCGCGGCTGCGATCGTGGAACGAGCCGGTGGCTCGCTCGAGAAATACCCTTGGTAGATCTCGTTCATCTCCTTGTAGTCGCCGATGTCAGCCAGGAAAACGGTACACTTGACGACGTCCGCTAGACCCAATCCGGCCGTGTCCAGGATCGCGCGGATATTCTCTAGAACTTGGGTCGTCTCGGCGGAAATTCCGCCCTCGACGATCTCTTTCGTTCCCGGACGGTTCCCCACTTGCCCCGATAGAAACAGAAGATTCCCACTCCGGATGGCCGGCGAAAAGACCGGCAGAGGGGCCTGCGAGGCCGCGACGACCTCACGATGCGGGGGTTTCTGCTGCCCGGCATCGTTTGCCGGAGCGCAAGCCACGCTCACCAACGCGATCAACCAAGCCGAGTGCCTCATTAGTCGGTGCACAGCACCTGTCGATTTCGTCACAGTACGAACCTCCTCGAAGAATCGAGTTTACACCGGTTCCCGACATACCTGACTCGGTCGCCACCGGAGGGTAGGATCTTGGAGAAGTCCGGGTGCCGCTGCCGCCTAGGCGAGGGATTGTCGAATCGTGACCCGAAGAGAAGCTGCGCCGAACCTCTCAGCGCTCCGCGCGCTGCTCTTGGCGGTCCACCCAGCCGAACCCGAGGCCGATCCGCTACTTTCGCCGGATATCGCCGCCGAAGCCGTGTCGCTTGCGGTAGACCATCGCCTCAGCGTCTTGCTTGCCTCGAGGCTGCAAGACCTCGGACAGATCGACGACCTGCCCGAGCAAGCACGGCGCGCGTTGCGAGACCGTCTTCTCGCGAGGCAGTCGGATCATCACGAACTCGAACAGGCGTTGATTCCTACGGCGGCAGCCCTGGAAAGCGCCGGTATTCCCTACATCGTGCTGAAAGGCTCGGCGCTCGGCGCCCTGCTCTATCGCGAGCCGCTTCATCGAGAAATGAGCGATGTCGATATCCTTGTTCAGCCGGAGCAATTTGCTGCCGCACGAAGCGCTCTCGAATCCGCAGGCTTTACCTTTCCCTCGGACGACGACATCGCCTTTTGGAAGGAAGCCTACTACAACCTTCCGATCACCCCCCCCCATGGCAATCGCGCCATTGTGGAAATCCACTGGTCGATCGCGCAGCAAGGGCGTCACCACCCCGACATCACGGGGCTGTTCGCTCGTGCGAGACCTTGCCGATTTGCCGGGATCGAAAGCTTGGCGTTCTCGCCGCTCGATCAGTTTCTTCATCAGGCCCTGCATCTGAGCTACCACTACTATCAGCCGCGACTGGCTTGGGTTCTGGACCTCGCCCTTCTCCTCAGCCGCGAAGATCTCCCCGCGCCGGAACTCTTCGAGCGGGCGGAACGATGGGGCATGCGGATTCCTCTCCTGCTTTCCTTCGCCTATGTGGAGCGGATCTTTCCCGGATGCCTCCCGGCCGACCATCAAAGGCTCTTGCATCGCTCGCGACACGCCCGCTGGCTGCTCAAGGGCTTCGGGTCGAAGAAACCGGAGGAATTGCTGGCGGGCTGGGACAAACGGCGACGACAGCTGCTTCTCGCCGTTCTCATGCTCGATGGCCTACCGCAGATGAGCCGGGCGCTCGGATCTTGGATCAAGCGGCGCTTGCGATACGAGGATCGAGAGGGCCATCGAAGAATCGCCAAGTCGAAATAGCCCCCAACGTGGCGCGAAGATTGTTAACCAAAAATGACCGCATGCGGACACACCTGTCCGGCCCGCGAGCACCACGTTTTCCTGCGCCACCCTTTCCCCGCCCAACGCCCCGAAAAACAGCCACCAAGCTCAACGGCCGGCACCCCTTGCGGTTCCGGGACGCTCGTGCTC
>JALUUK010000802.1 GCA_027021395.1 Acidobacteriota bacterium | reverse complement strand
GTAGGCCATTGCCGTAACGTATGCGGCGATCAGGACGAGAAGCAGCATGAAGCGAATCAGAGACCTCTCGGCATGCGGAGTCAGCCGTTTCTTGCCTGCACGAACGACGCCATCGCGCACGATGATCGACGCGCAGGCATGAGCCATCGCATCCCCGGAAGACATCGACGCGGCGAGTGCACCCGCACAGAAGAGACCAACCCATACGGCCGGTAGCTTCAGCTCCATCAGCATGTGGGGCAGGATTTGATCCGGAGATTCCGGCGTCGAGTGGAAGAGAACGCCGGAAAAGCCGATCAGAAAGATCGGTACGAGAAAGAGCTGGAAAGTCGGGTAGAGAACCACGGTTCGCCGAATCGTGCGAAGATCCTTGGCGGTGAACGCCTTCATGAAGAGGTGAGGCCAAAAGGAAAAACCGATGGCGGAAACCAAGACCGCCGTACTGTATTCAGACCACGACCAAGCTCCTCCGTCCGCTGCGAGCCCCGGTGCGACAAGCCATTCGGGTCGCACCTCGGCGATGCGCTCGAACATCCCGCTCACGGATCCGTAGAGCTTCCAGGGCAGGTAGAGCCCGAGTCCCCAGGCCAGCACCATCATGAACATCCCCTGAAACGTATTCGTCCAGCCGACGCCGAGCACTCCGCTGCCGAGCACGTAGGCGAGGACGACCAAGTAGACGAGGGCGGCGCCGAGAGCGACCGGTATCTTTCCGTGACTGACGACGAAGAGCACATGTCCGGCACCCTTCATCTGAAGCGCCAAGTAAGGGATGAAGGCCAGCGTGGCGACGACGGCCATCGTTCCGGCGAGCGCCCGGGAATCGAAACGCGCGGCGACCATCTCGCCTTGGGTGACGAAGCCGAATGCGCGTCCGAGTCGCGCGGCGCGCGGACCGAGGAAGTAAAAGGGAATGAAGCCGAGGGCGCCGTAACCGAGCACGTAAAACACCGCTGCGCCTCGGGAATACGCCCATCCCGGGGCTCCGAGGAAAGCGAAGGCGGAGAAGATCGTAGCGCCGGTGATGAAGTACATCACCAGCAGCCCGAGGGAGCGGTCTCCTGCAACGAAACCATCCGCCGAATCCGACGATCGGCGACTCGGCCACAGTCCGACGGCCAGTGATACGAGCAAATATGCGATCGTGATGCCTAGAACGATCACTCGTCACGCTCTCCGCCGGCGAGCAGGTGATAGCCCAGCAGGGCGAGAAACGTGAGCAGTACCCAGGCGACATTCCAGGCGAAGTAGGGCGGTAGTCCTAGAATCAGCGGTTCGATTCGCGTTCCAAGCACGAAGCGGCTCGGCCCGGTCATCGCTGCGAGGCAGATGACGAGGTAAGAACAGAAAGCGATGGCAGCCCAGCGCCGGATGAGTTTCTCCTCGAAGTCGAGCCGTTCGACGACTCCCTCGCCGAAAGCACCGGCGAGTTCGGCCTGTCGGATTCCCGAATTCTCGGCTTCCAGCCTACCTGCGGCCGGCTCTCGAAATCAACCAGATCATCGCGGGCGCGCCGAGGCCGGCCGTGACGATGCCGACCGGGAATTCGCGTCCGCTGAACGCAGTGCGGGCGACGACGTCGCAAAGTACGAGAAAAGCTCCGCCGATGACGAAGGAGAGGGGGATCAAAATGCGCTGCGAAGCGCCGAAGGCCAGTCGTACGATATGCGGCACGATCAATCCGACGAAGGCGATCGGTCCGCACGCCGCCACCGAGGCGCCGACACCTAGCGATCCGACACCTAGCGTGAGCGCGCGCACGAATCGCACGTCGACTCCCTGCGAGCGCGCACGATCGGCGTCGACCGACAGCGCTTCGAAAGCTCGAATCTGAGTGAAGAATACGACGACGACCAGGACGACGAACGGCAGCACGACCCCGACCGTGCCGTAGTTGATCGTCGCCAAATGCCCGAGAGACCAGAGCACCGACTGGGCCAGTGTGTTCAGATCCGTGGTATAGCGCAATCCCGAAGAGATGGCGCTCGCCGCAAGCGATATGGCGATACCGGCGAGGAGGATCTGGTGAACTTGTGCGCGGCCGCTCGAGGCGAGCGCCGCGACGAGCAAGGTGACTAGGCATGCACCGGCGAAGGCCGAGAGCGACACCAAGGGCAGACCGACGACCGTGTCGCTTCCGGCCCAAATCAGGGCCACCACGGCTCCAAGAGTCGCTCCCGCACTCGTGCCGATGGTGCTCGGTGCGGCGAGCGGATTGTTGAACAGAGTCTGAAAAGCGGCGCCGACGAGGGAGAGAGTTCCTCCGACGAGAAAGCCGAGCAGGACGCGCGGAAGCCGGAGGCTCCAAAAAACGAAGTCTCCGCGGGTTCCATCGAGAGAGGGGCCGATGAAAGGCGATGCGACGAGAAAGCCGACGACGAACAACAAGATCCACGGACGCCGCATGGTCATCTCGCCGGCTCTCCGGGACCGGGAGCCGGGACGAGGAACGAGCCTGCTTCGGTGTCGACTCGGTGAAATGGAATGCGATAGAGATCCGTGAGCTTCTCGTGAAGACCGGAGTGAGATAGCGCCGTATCGAAGAGGGTTCGCCCCGCGCTCATACCGACGACCCGGAGGTCCTCGCCGGGCGGGTCGACGGCATGGCGTAGGAGATTCACATCGTGCGTGACACAGACGATGCTCTTGCCCGAACGCCGGAGAGCACCGATCAAGCGATAGATCTCGATCTGACGCCGCGGGTCGAGATGGTTTGCAGGTTCATCGAGCAGGAGCAGAGGAGCTTCCTGCGCGAGCAGCGCGGCGATTGCGATGCGTTGCCGTTCGCCGCCGGAGAGTTCTCCGAGTCGTCGGTGCGACCACGATCCCGCACCGACTTCTTCGAGAATGCGCATGGCTGCGGTCTTCGATTCAGCGTGGCTCTCGCGAAAGCGGAAGCGGGCGGCAACGACGAGTTCGAGCACCAGGAGGGCCTCGGAGCTGAGCGCCTGCTGGGGCAACCAGGCGACCAAAGCGGCCCGTTCGCGCGCCGACAAGCGCCCCAACGCTCGCCCGTCGAGGTGCACGTCGCCCGAAGTCGCTTCGCACAAGCCGAGCACGGCTCGCAACAACGTCGTCTTGCCGGCGCCGTTGGGGCCGATGATCCCCACGAAGTCTCCCGGCCGAAGCGCGAGCGAAACCTGCGAAAGAATCGTGCAACGATTCGCGCGGACCGTGAGATTTTCGATCTTCAGTGGGGGCGTCATCGTTTCTCGTCGAGCTGGGCGATTTGCAGGCGCAAGACCTTCGTCAATTCCACCAGCCGCGGACCGACGGAATAGTATCCACGACCCGCGAGAACGGAGATTCTACCCCTCTCGACGGCTCGAAGCGGTGTCAGGGTCTTCCAGTCGGCAAGCAGAGCCTCGCGCTGCTCGGAGCTGAGGGAGTCGTTCGGCGCCAAGATGATGATCATCTCCGGATCTAGCGCGAGAACCTCTTCGAGCGCGAGGGACGGCATACCTCGAGGAGTGCGCTGCACGGCGTTGATACCGCCGGCGGCATGGAGGGAAGCTCCATGGAGAGAGTCCTTCCGGAAGTAGAGGATCTCTTGCATCTTGCCCGGAGTATGAGCCATCGCCAGCAGCACCTTCGGCCCCTTCGCCGGAGGTTGAGACGAAAGATGGGCGCTGATCCGGTCGAAAAGCGCAGCGGCGCGCTGTGGGCGCCCGGTGATTTCGCCGAGGCGCCGGAGAGAGGCTTGAAGGTCGTCGATGCTCAACCAGGGAAGCCATTCGCTTCTTGCTATGGCCGACAGATGACTCCGGGCCGTTCCGGAATTCTTCTCTCCAAGAATCAAGGTGGGTTCGAGATGCGCGAGCGCCTCCAAGTCGGGCTTGAGAGTGGTGCCGGCGGCGGGAAGGGCGAGGGCCTTGGCGGGGAAATCGCAATAGTCGGATCGGCCGACTAGCAAATCATCCGCGCCGAACGCGAAAATCGTTTCGGTGATGGCCGGCGAGAGAGAGACGATGCGAGGTCGTGCTCGCTCGAGGTCGTTTTCGATGGTCGTCTCGGAGCGCTGCCGTAGGTTCCAAGTGGCGGCCGAGACGAGTACGATCGCGGCGACGAGGAAAAAAATCGTGCGGCGGGACACGTCGAACTACTTCTGTCCGGGGCGAAAAGCCTTGATCACACTTTCGTCGGTTTCGATATAGGGTCCTTCGATCAAGTCGATGCAGTAGGGAACGGCGGGAAAGACGGCATCTAGGCATTCGCGAATCGCCTTGGGCTTTCCTGGAAGATTGATGATCAGCGACGAGCCGCGGATGCCCGCCATCTGCCGCGAGAGAATGGCGGTCGGTACATAGCGCAGCGATACGTTGCGCATCTGCTCGCCGAATCCATCGAGAACTTTTTCGCAAACCGCCATCGTTGCTTCAGGCGTGATGTCGCGAAGAGTCGGGCCTGTTCCTCCGGTGGTCAAGACGAGGCAGCATCCGACTTCATCGCAAAGTTCGACCAAGGTCTGTTCGATCAGAGGCTGTTCATCGGGGATCAGTCGAGTGACGGCCTCCCAGGGCGAAGAAAGGTAGTTTTCCATCGTCTTGGCGATGGCCGGTCCGGAAAGATCTTCGTAGCGTCCGGCCGACGCACGGTCGGAGATGGTCACGATACCGATGCGTGCGCATTTCTTGTCGGTCATGGCGAGGCCTTTTCGTTTTGAGTTGGTGGATGCTGCTCGGCCGCGGACGGAGCCGGCGCAGCAAGCAAGGTTTCCAGAATCTCGACCCGCTTGCCCAGCCGCTCGAAGATCAGAGCATAGAGCTTTTCCGCTCTTTCGAGCGCCGCTCGGTCCCGGTGTTCCACGGCATGGCGAAGGGCCGGCAGCATCCAGGCCGCATAGCCGGAATCTTCGTCCGTGGCGGCGAGCATGCTGCGGAACCAGGGCCTGTTGGATAGGCCGGACTTGTGCAGCCAGGATCGCTCCATCGTACGGAGAACGTCGTTGGCTCGCCGGATTCGATCGCGACCAGACGTTCCCGACGCGACGGCTTTCTCCATTCGGTCGAAGGCGCCCCTAGCTCTGATCTCAAATTCCGCTGCGATCTTCCGCAGCGACGAGAAGTCGAGGTCCATGCCCTTGACGCTCGCTTCTTTCTCCAAGCGATCGAGATGGCGGCGGAATTCGACGGCATAGTCGTGAGGAGGAAGCGGAAGGAGGTCTGCCCCGGCCAAACGAGCGATCAAGATGTTCACGACCGAGGTGACCATCTTTCCCGAAGCGTAGTCGCTT
>JALUUK010000801.1 GCA_027021395.1 Acidobacteriota bacterium | reverse complement strand
CCTTTTTCTCGACGAGAACTGCGAAGAATCGATCCAGCTGGGCCATATGCTCTTCCCGATCCCCCCGTTTCTGAATCTAGTGGCAAGAACCGACGCGAGCCAAGCATGCTTACCTGGATTTTTCAGTGAGTTTCTCGCTCACGGGACCGGGGGAGGGGATGGCGCGAACCGTCGCTCCGACAAGAAAAATGGGGGACGGCCTCGGCCGTCCCCCAAGGGAAGATCATGGAATGTCGCGCCGCATCAGATGCGGAAGGAGATCATGGCGGTCCAGACCGAATTCCTCGTGTCGACCGAGCCCCCGCGGATCTTGTTCAAACGATCGGTGATGGGGCGGCCTTCTCCCCTGCCGAGGTCGGGAACATAGGAGCGGAAGATATCCAAGACCTCCGTTCGGTCTTTCTGTTTCGACCAACCGAGGTGAATTCGGGCATTCTGTTTGCGAAGGTAATAGTTCATGCCCACGGAGAATTCGCGGACACGACTCTTCCCCAGCAGATAGTTCGGCCGAGGTTCGGCGACCAGGAACGGTGAAGTGAGCACGGGTGGGCCGAAGGGCGGGTTGATCAGGGACTGGTCGCTCGATGAGATCTTAGCGAGCCGCACCACGCCTTCGAATCGATCGCTGGTGAAGACCGAGAGTTCCGCCTGCACGATCTCCAATTCCGCTCGATCGAGCGTGCCGGCAAGATCGATCATCCGGGCATCATCTATGCGCCAAACTTGATAGTTCGATGTGAACTGATATGCCGAGCCTCGCCCGATGAAGAAGGCTTCGTACGCGGTCTGGTTTCGGGTCGTAAAGGCGCACTGCTTGGCAATCCCCATGACGCAGGGCCCGCCGATCTCATCGACGAGCACTCCGTCGGAGTTCTCGAGGAAGGCGACTCCGGCTGCATACTGCCAGTCAGAGGGGTGGTCGATCGCGGACATGTTGTAGTCGAAGCCGTCCTTGTTCTGGATTTCGAGGCGCAAGGTCTGCATCATCCCGCCATCGGTATTGGGCATGTTGCGGCCATTGCCGTTTTGGATGGCGTAGGTCGCGTTCCAGCGCTTGCTCTTCGAGCGCCAACGTGCCAGCAGCCCGACATCTCGAGAAGGAGCGAATCGTCGCGTACCCACGGGCCTTTCGACGAAGAGCAATCGCCACGCGCTAGCGATCTCGAAGGCATCGAAGGGTGCTTTGAATTGGCCGAATTGGAATTCGAGGTTCTTGCCCGCATCGAGCGCGACATAGCCATCGAGCAACTCGGTGGTGTTGGAAGCGCCCGAGTTTTCGACTTGTACTTTGTAGCGCAGCCATTCGAAGAAAGCCTTTCCCTCGAAGATGACGCGGGCGCGTCGAATGTCGAAGTTGGCTTGGTTGTCGAGTCGCGTATCCTGCCGGTCTTCGAATTCCGGACGGCTGTTGATCCACTTGTAGAGACCGCCCCGAAAATCCAGTTTCGTTCGCCCGCGAGTGGCTGCAAACTGCACGAAGAAGTGAGCCTTGAGCGTAAATTCGTCGCTCTCGGTGATTTGGAATCCATCTTCACCGGCAGAGACTTCGCCTTCGGCGAAGACCGGAGTTCCCATCAGGACCGCGGCAACAACACATAAGACAGCGATTTCGAGCGCGCGCTGCAGCATGGCTCTCGTCTCCTCTTCCAAAGGCCCCGATTTCCATCTTCCGATGCGGGGTAATCCAAACCCCGGCTGACGCATGATCACGTGGATCGGGGCCTCGAGAAAGATCGAGGCAACGCCGGGAGTCCCAAAGGGCGGCCACGATATCGCCGATCCCGCAGGCAGGCAAACGGCCGGGTTCACAGCGCGCGGCATCTCGCCCGCAGCGGGAGCCTCGGCCGGCCGGGCCGGCGGCCGCGAGTTTTCTATCCTTTAGGCCCTCATATCGAGGAAAGCGCCCGGTTCTTGGAAGCCCGCCCCGCCGGCGACGAGTGGGATGCCGAATCCGGAGCGGGTGTATGCGAGCCAGCTCTCGAGCCCCGGGGTCGTCCCCACGTCGATGACTCGCGAGGCTTTTGGGAGGCCTGCCGGAGGAGCGGGCAGCGCCCGCGGGGGGAGTTCCTCTGCCACATCGTCCGTGGCGAGGACCCGATCGAAGGGGGCGGGAGGGCGATCGGCACCGAGACGAGCGCGCAGGCCCATGCGCAGACGTGATGCGCCGGGCGACCCCGGTTCGGGGGTGACCTTTTCGAAAACGGCTTCTAGATCGAGTGGGCTCATCGGTATCCGGTGAACAGAATCGAAAGAACAGGGAGAACTTAGGTTGTCACGTTTCGCTCGTCTAGGGGAAAATGAGTCATGCAGACGACGGGAACCCATTTTCGCAGAGCCTGCCTTCTACTATCGCTCGTCGCCGCTTCCATCGGGCCGACCGTTGCAACGGATCTTCCACTTGGGCGCCTCCGCGGAGAGATCAAGCAAGCGGGCGGCCGGGGAATCCCCGGCGTCACGGTGGTTTCGGCGCGCAGCGAAGCTCCCGCGCTGTTGTTGCTGACCAGCACGGATCCCGATGGTTTCTTGGCCATGGACGGGGTTTCTCCGGGCGAGTATCGGGTCTCCGCGTGGCGCGAAGACTACCGCTTGAACGAGGTCGATGGAGTGGCGATCACAGGGCCTTATCGCTTCGTGGTGGACTTGATCTTGGTGCCCGGCCGCTTCGAGTGGCAGCCGATTCGTTTGCCGTCCGGTGCCGGGAGCGATCCGGCTTTTTCGCTGCAGGTGGAGGACGCTCGGGGGCGGCCGATGGAGGGGGTCTTGGTGAGGCTGGAAGCTCGCGGAATGCGAAGCGACCCTTTCGAGGCCCGTTCGGACGAGAAGGGCGAGGTGCGCTTCGAGGCGATGGTCGAGGGGACTTGGCGTTTGATCATTTCGCGCGCGGGCTGGACCCGCATCGTCATTCCCGAGCTCTCGTGGGGCGGAGGCGAGATCTCCGTTCGCGCCCGCCTCCTCCCGGCACCGGAGGGCCTCCCGCTGGCGCTGGACGAAATGCTGCCGCGGGCCGAACCCCTCGCTAGCGAATGGCGCGGTAGCC
This sequence comes from Acidobacteriota bacterium, assembly GCA_027021395.1. Taxonomy (GTDB): domain Bacteria; phylum Acidobacteriota; class Polarisedimenticolia; order J045; family J045; genus JALUUK01. The sequence goes on along the minus strand of JALUUK010000801.1, from coordinate 2,207 downwards.
TCGACGATGCCGAACCCGGTGATCCTTCATTCCTTTGACGTGGACCTTGATCTCGATATAGCGTCCGTCAAAGACCTCGTTGTCGCTGGCGTAGATGACCTGGTAGAGCGATTTGAGTTCTTCGGCGATCGTTCCGTAGGTTTCCGCTAGGTCTTTTGCTCGTGAAACGAAGAATGACCGTCCTCCGGTTTCCGCGGCGAGTTTCTTGAGTTGAACTCGCGCGTCGCTGAGCGCGGGAACGCTCAAGCCGATGGTGTAGACCGTGACCTCCGCTAGCTCGGCCGTTTCCATGACGCGCTTGAAGCGAATGCGCGACTCGGTGTCTTCGCCGTCACTGAGAATGACCAAGGCTCTTCGCTCGGCCTCATTCTCGCGAAGTACGCGATAAGCGGCATAGACGGCGTCGTGGAGGGCGGTTCCGCCCACGGCGACCGTCGAGCGGATCGCTCGGCAAAGGCTTGTCCGGTCGTGCGTGGTCTCTTCTATAAGGTAGACGGACTCATCGAAATCGATGACGAAGGCGCGGTCATCATCTTCGAGTTCTTCGACGAAAGAGCAGGCAGCCTCTTGGGCCTCTTTCATCCGCTCGCGCATCGACCCGGAACTGTCGATTAGGATTCCTACGAGGATCGGGCGCTGCTCGGGAGAGACCGAGATCAATTTTTGAGGTTTGCCTTCTTCTTCGACGGAAAAATCCTCTTTGCCAAGCCCTACGACGAGACGCTTTTGTTTGTCGCGAACCGAGACATCGAGCACGACCCGCTGCACATTGACGAAGAAACTCGGGTCGAGCGCGCGCGTGATGACGAAATCCGAGACCGTTGGGCCTTCTTTGTGGTGGGCGATGACTTTGATGACGAATTGCCGGTCCGTTCGACCGAAATCGAAAATCATTCGGAATGGTGCTTCGCGATCGATGAACACGAGTTCGTCATTGACGAAGAACTCGATGCGATCGAAATCCTCCATGTCGCGCATTTCGACTTCGGCTTCGATCGCCATTTCGCCTTGAACGAAAGAGTCGGAGCCGGGGCTGGTGATCTCAACGGAAAAGCCGCGTCGAGAAGAGAGATCCTGCCCCATTGCGGGAATCGACACGCCGAGCGCAAGCAGAGCCACCCAGATTCGAAGGAAGGCGCCTCGTGGCCGATGCCGCGACGAGATCTTCATCGCGTATCGCCCGGCTGCGTTCGATCGGAACGTGTTGCTTCGTCGCTGAAGCGATCGAGGCGTTCGATGGCTTGTTTGACCCGGGCGGACAATTCCGGAGCGAGTCGCTCTCCGAGCAACGCCTCGAGATGAAGACGGGCTTCATCCGGCTGCCGGTCGTCGAGTGCGAGGCGTGCGAGGCCGACCAAGGCGGCGGCCCGTGTTTCAGCGTCGCCGTCCTCGTATTCGAGTGCCCGGCGGTAGGAGCGTTCGGCGCACGATGCATCGCCGGAGCGTTCGCAGGCTACGCCTTTGTTGGCCCAGTCGCGGCTGGTCATCGCACGAGCGCTTTCGACGCGGGCGAGCGCCTCGAGCGACGCGAGAAAACGGCCGGCTTCGGCCAGGACGTAGGCTGCGCGGCGCCATACCGACGGCGAGCCTCCGCTGCGGAGCAGGGCGCGCTTTACGAGCGCGACCGCTTCGTCGCGCTCTCCCGTGCTGCGACGGGCTTCGGCCAGAGAGAGGAGCAGTGAGACATCGGCGTCCGGAGAGCGGGCCTGCTCCGACAACTCGTCGATGTGCTTCTTGCGAGCCTGCCAGCGCGCTGCCGCGGCTTCGAGCGAGGCCGCTTCTTTTTCGCTGACGCGAAACGGATCGGGTGTGCGCAGGGCCTCGGCGACTTGATCGATACGGCCGGTGCTTCCGAGGACTTCGGCCAGGACCAGCCGCGCCTCGGCCATATCGGGATCGAGGCGCAAGGCGCGGCGTGCGGCTTCTTCTGCTTCCGGAAGCGAGGCGCTTCGGAGAAGGAGCATTCCCTCCAAAGCGGCGGCCTCCGGATCCCGCGGTCTGAGCTTCGCCGCGCGCCGTGTGACGGCCAGCGCTCGATCGAGCAAGCCGAGTCGGAATTGCACTCTCGCGAGGCCGAGCAGGACTTCGGCGTCATCCGGCCTGAGGCGCGCGGCTTCTTCCAAGTCCTCGGCAGCCTGATCGGTTCGGCCGGCTTCCATGTGCAAACGGCCGCGATGGAGCAAGGTCTGCGCATCCGCGGGATTCGC
>JALUUK010000800.1 GCA_027021395.1 Acidobacteriota bacterium | reverse complement strand
CAGGGGATAAGGTCAAACTATCGCTTCGAGAACTGGAAGCGCGCTCGTGCACCCTTGCGGCCGTATTTTTTGCGCTCGACTTCGCGGGCATCGCGAGTGAGCAAACCATCGGCCTTGAGGGCCGACCGAAGTTCCGGCTTGAACTCCAGCAAAGCACGTGCAATTCCGAGACGAGCGGCACCGGCCTGACCGGCCTGGCCCCCACCCCGAATGCTCAGCACCACATCGAAAGTTCCGGCCGTTTCGGTCGTAGCGAACGGGCGTTCGACCACGAGGCGCAACACGGCCTGCGGGAAATAGTCATCGAATGCGCGATTGTTGACGGTGATGGTGCCCGTGCCGGGGCGAAGATAGCAACGCGCCACGGCTTCCTTGCGACGACCGGTACCGTAGTACTGGGCAACACTCATTCTGCTTTCCTCTTGGACGGAACTTCCATCGCCGCCGGCTGTTGGGCCTGATGGGGATGATCGCTGCCGCGGTAGACGCGAAGCTTGGTGTACATCCGGCGGCCGATACGGTTTTTCGGCAACATTCCGCGGATGGCCATCTCGACCATGCGCTCGGGATTCTTGGCCAGCAGTTTCTCGGCCGTGATCTCTTTGATTCCACCAATATGGCCGGTGTGGCGGTAGTAGACCTTGTCGCTGAGCTTGCGACCCGTCAGCAAAACCTTGTCGGCATTGACCACGACCACATGATCACCCATGTCGATGAATGGGGTGAAGCTCGGCTTGTGCTTGCCGCGCAGGCGCAGCGCAACCTCGGCTGCGAGGCGGCCGAGCGGTACGTTCGCCGCATCCACGACCCACCAATTTCGTTCTATGTTCTTGCCCGAAGGCACCCAAGTCTTCGTCACCGTTCCATCCTCAGGCTCCCGAATCGCTCGTTCGCCCCGAATCCGTCCATCCGGCCACGCGCTCTTCCGGGTCTTGGGCCGGGAACTTCCTCATTTCGCACCGTTTGGCGGCCCATTCGGCTCGCTTTCTCGCCGACACCGCCCGGTGAACAGGCCCCACCCAAGCGCAGTGCGTGCGCAGGAAGCGGGAAGGCTACTCGTCCCCTCCCGGGGTGTCAAGAATTATCCGAAATCGAGCGCGCCAAGCCCTCGACACCGGCCGGGGCGAGGCGCCGTACGGGAACCCCGGCTTCGGCCAACCACTCGGTCGCCCAGGCGCTGCGCAGCCCCATGTCACAGACGACCACATGCAGGCGGCTCTTGTCCAAATGGCCGCGAAGTCGTGCGAGGTCGTCCGCACTGACCCGCACTGCACCGTCGATCGGCGCGCGCTTTGCACTCGTGTCCGGACGAAGATCGATGACCACGGCATCGGGAGGGATCTTTTCCAGCCAAGCCTCTTCCCCACTGAGCACGGGCAGAGGCGCGGGAAGGTCCATGCGAACCGCTTCGTGCGCCAACGCCACCTCATCGAATTCCACTTTCTCTTCTTCGCGCCGAAGTGCGGAGGCCCGAGCCGCCGTGGCCGGCTGCTTCGGCACGATGGCGCAATACTCCTTGACGCCGGCGCAAAGATCATAGGTGCCGATCCGGCGCGCCTGCTCGATGATTTCTTCTTTATCGAAGGTGAGCAGCGGCCGCAGAACGGGTAAGCCGGGCACGCCGCCGAGCGCACGTAGATTCCTCGTCGTCTGAGACGAGACTTGGCCGAGCGCTTCGCCGGTCACTAGGACGTCTGCTCGGGTCATCAGGGCGACGGCTCCGGCCAGACGATACATCAGTCGCTTGAGAACGAGTTGCCGAAAAGATTCCTTGACCTCGGCCATCATGACCTCGACGACATCTTCGAAGGGAATCATGAAAATCCGGGGTCTCGTTCCTCCCGACCATGTCCGAGCGAGGTGGTTCGCCACTTCCAACACGTCTCGCTCGTGCCGGCGACCCCCGAGGCGACAAAAGAGATAGTCCAAAGCCACCCCACGACGAAGCATGCGCCAAGCGGCCACGGCCGAATCGAAGCCACCGCTGATCAGCGCAACGCCGCGAGACTCCGTTCCCACCGGCAGCCCACCCGGCCCATCGATCCGTTGCGAAAAGTAACGTACCCGGCCGTTGCGCACCTCGATGCTCGCCGTCACCTCGGGTGACGTCAGATCGACGGTTCCCTCCGCAGCCAACACCGCTCCAAGCCGACGATTGATCTCCATCCCATCGAAAGGCCTTCGCTCACGCACGCGGGCCCGCACCGCGAAGGTCTTCCCGCGAACCTCGGAGTGAAAGATTTCGGCACCCCGAGCGATCAATGCATCGAGATCTCCGGCCGGCTCGTCGATGCAAGGCGAAAGAGAATGAATGCCGAAAATCCGCCGACAGATCTCCGGCGCACGAGGGTCCGAGGAGTCGAGGTAGATTCGCGAATGATCGCGAGTCAAAGTTGCGGAAACCTTCTCGTCAGCCAAGGCCTGCCGCAAGTTGGCGATAAGGCGCTGAGTAAAGCGCGCACGAGTGCGCGGCGCTTTGAGCGTGATGTCGGGTGCGATGCGAATCAGAAAGGTCATACTCGCCGGATGCTACTCGATCGCTGCCGAAGGGGCGAACTCGCATCCTTCATGAAACCCATGCGACGGGATCCGAGCGAAGTCGGCTCAATGGTGGAACCTTCTCGTCGTTTTCCAACGCAGCCGAGTCGTGGCTGTGTTCGACCGTTCTCCGAGAAGGGCTTCATGACGAATCCGGGATAAGATTCTCCGATGAAGGAAGATCGCTTTCGATCCGCTCGCTCCGTACGCGCGATGTTCTCCGACATCGCCGGGCGGTACGATCTGATGAATCGCTTGTTGACGCTCGGCATGGACGAACGTTGGCGACGGCGTACGGCGCGGGTCATGGATCTCGCACCGAGCGGCGCCGTCCTCGATCTTTGCGGCGGTACGGGAGACCTCTCATTCAAGGTCGCCGACTTGCAGCGACAGGTCGTCTGCGCGGATTTCGCCGGCCCCATGCTCGAACTCACCAAGAACAAGGCCATCGCGCGCGACCGGGATACCGTCGTCGTTCCCGTGCTAGCCGACGCCCTGCGCCTACCCTTCCCCGACGGCGCCTTCGCCGGCATCACCATCGCCTTCGGGCTGAGAAATCTGCGGCCCGCCGAACGCGGCCTCGTCGAAATGCGCCGCGTTCTCAAGCCGGGCGGCGTGCTGGCCGTGCTCGAATCCTCCAGCCCGACTCGGCCGCTCTTACGAAGGATACATCGCCTTCATTTGAAGCGTGCGGTTCCCGCACTCGGACGCCTGCTTTCCACCGGCTCCGAAGCCTACGACTATCTCGCAGAATCGAGCCTGGCTTGGCCCTCGCCACAGGTGCTCGCCGGTGAGATCTCCTCCGCCGGCTTTACGGACTTGCGCTGGGATACCTTCCTTTTCGGCAGCGTCGCCCTGCACACCGCCCGCGTTTGACATGCCCCCCGACGCACGACGAGCACAGAGCCACCGGAGTGAGGTGCCCCCCAAGACACGAACGATCGTCAAGGTGGATCGGAGCCGGAAGACGGCCCGGGGGCGAGGGCAGGGAGAAGAACAGCCGCAAGGCGAACCTGCATCTCGTCGTCGACAACCCGCGCTTTCTCATCCTGCCGCGGGCCCGACGTCCCTACGGTGTCCCGCGGGCCGGCGGCCGACCCGCGACTCCTGCGTCGCGACTGGGAACGGAGCCGTCGATCCGCTGTAGCATCTCCGCACGCCCCCGCGGCATCTTCATCCCCAACGCGCATTCTTCTCTCCTTGGGCGGCGAGCGGCTCCAAAACCACAGGCCGGCGAATGCACCGTTTGGCCGCCGGGAAAGGCGAGGCGAAAGGACGTCGTTTCTCGACCGGTGACGCCCCGACCGCCCCACGGTCTAAATCGTACGCCAGCAGGGCGAACAAAGCTCTATCCTATTCTCCCATGTTGTTGCACTCCGGTCCGGTTCCGCACCCTGCGGTTCCAACTTTGCAACAGCATCCGCTCCCGGCGCTGTTTCCGCACCCATTCTCGCACGTCGCCTCCGCGTAACTATCGCCTTTATTGCTCTCGCACCGCTTCGAACTACCCGATTCAACCTGACAGTTGTTCTCACCTTCAACACCGGAATGCATGTTGTACGAGTCGTTCTCGCAGTTGAGTTGACTCCCACTCATTGCTTGTGTCGGAGGGGGGAAGTCCTTGGCACAGTAGCCACGTCCTGCAGAATTCGTACAGCCCGACACGGAGTTGGCCGCCGCAACGTCGTCACCATCGACACATTCAACATTGACGGATCCATTGGGCAGAAGGGTAACGGTGCACTGGCCGCCGACTGTATTGGTGTGCAAGTAATATGTCGCTGTACCCGCCTGAAGCTCAGTTTGAACCGCGAATGCCGGGAAGACCACCGTGAGGACAGCGAGTAGAAGAAGGCAGCGAATTGCCGCAAAGTCAGTTCGTTCCATACTTGCCATGGTATTCTTTTCCTTATCAGGATGAACCACACTGGGAATCCCTGAGCGGTTCAGTTTGCAACAACCGTTCTTAGATTGAGCCGTTCTGCAATCTCCGTCATTTTGCCTCGGCGCGTGTCGCCAATCAGTACGGAAAGATCGAGAGCTGCGACCTCCGCCGCCCATGCCTTTGGATAGCTTTCTGAATCGGACCGCTGTATGGCAAACGACTTCGCGCAATCCCACCACCATCCTACTTGTTCCTCAATGCCAGAGGGTGCTTTCGGCACTTCGCCCCCAACTGCGGTGGCTTCGGCTCTGATGGTATGGCGCGAAAGAAGTACTGGAGGATCTCCAACTCCGGCTCGGCGATGGTAGCGGGTATATCGCCCTCTACAGCGAAACCTCCAGGAAACACGCACAACACGATCCAGCAGACTCGCATTGAATAACGGAACATTTGGCCTCCGCAATAGAGCATTGATTCAGGAAAACCGCGTACATTCTCTCGAGATCAAAGCCCTCTCGGGTTGCTGATAAGGCCAAACAGAACACCTAATCCGTGGTCTGACGTGCCAAACTTATCAAAGTCAGTCCCTACAACAGCGACGACCAAACTCGCAACACTGGTGCGAATGGTCTCAAGCTGGGGAAGACCAAACTACACGCACCGCTGCCGGATTCCCGGTGCGCCGTTTCGCATGCGCTCACCCCGACACAGGAATCTCGATCTCTTCTCAGCACTCGCAGTCTATTTTGATTTGGCCTCGACCACTGGGTTCGGCCGAGGCCTTAATAGGATACGGGCCATTTCCACCCCCTCTCCGCCGCTTTGCGACCCGCGCATACAACGGGCAC
>JALUUK010000799.1 GCA_027021395.1 Acidobacteriota bacterium | reverse complement strand
CAATGAGCGAGATCATTCTGAAGCGAACGGGATCACCGCCGCTCAAAGTGGAAATCCCCCCGAGCGCTTCGGCGAGGAATTTCTCGTCGCAGCGCACAGATTCGAATCGATGGTACACGCTCGATCTCTACGAGTGGAGAAAGATCGAGACCATTGACGATGCAATGGCGGAGGAGATCGAGCCCGGGTACGGCGGCCAGCCCTACGCAGCCGTCCAGCTCACCTACCATTCGCAATGGGAGCGGGAGCAGCCGTTTCACTGGGCGTCGGTCGGCCGGGCCGACGAAATCGCCAAGTGGCTGACATCGATTGATCCTGTTCCGCCTGGCGTCGGATTTCCTCGCGCACCGCAGTATCGGGAGCGGCAGGAACTGCTCGTCGAGACTTTGCAACGCGACTATCAGGCGATGCTCGACCAGTTTCTTGACGCACCTGAATATGCCCTGCCGGCCGACACGACGGCTGACACGCGCCACGGGCTCTTGGATGCCGAATACCTCTGCGAGCTCCTCGACCAATTCCGGCCGGACGACGAGCAGTGCCGGCGGATTCTCTCGGAGGGCGGCTGGCACGGAATGCCCAAGCCCGGCGAAGAAGGCTGGAACCGACTGAGCGACGACATGCCCTGGGACGGCCTGATCAGTCGCGCGATCTGTTGGGCATGGAAGCTCGCGCCTGAGGCGGACGACAAGCTAATCGCGGTCGTCGCCCAGGTCCTGCACCAGACGGCGACCGGCTGGGCCGCCGGCTACCCGGTCGAGGACGATCCTCGCTATCTGCGCCTGCAGCGGCTGATCCTGGGCGTCGCCGGCGGCTGGACCGACGGCACGATCGGCGTGATCCCCGGGCGCCTCACGCCCGAGGAACGCCGTGGGATCACGCGAGCCGCGTTGGCCCTGGCCGAACTGGCCTTGCGGCCAGTCAGCGCCGGGGAATAGCAGGAGGTGAGTGATACATGGCCGATAGTACGCTGAGGTGTGCCGGCTGCGGGAAGGAGCAGAAGACGAAAGCCGGCAAGAAGGGGCCGCGGCTGCCGAGGCAGTGGAAGAGGTCGCCGCAAGGGTTGCCGTACTGCCCGGCCTGCTGGTCGGAGCGGTACGTGCTGCGAGCGGTGACGATCCCGATCGTTCGGCCGCTCGGTGAGGGGATCGGCTGGCCAGAGCTCAGGCCAGCCTTGCAAGAGGCCTGGTCGCTCAGCACGGCGGCCGTCAACTGGATCATGTCCGAGCTTTACGCTCGGGACGTGAAGCGCGAGCCGGCCATGGAGAAGCTCCCGCCGATGCCTCGCGTGTACCTCTACCCCGAGCTGCGTGCTCGGTTCCCACGGCTCCCGCCGGCGACTGTCGTCGCGCTCGAACATGCGGCGGCGGCCAAATATCGCGCTCAGCGGTATCAGGTCATTTGGCTCTGTGAGCGGTCGCTTCCCAACGCCCGCTATCCGCAGCCGTATCCCGTGCATAATCAGTCGTGGCGGCCGGCCTACGAGCCGGCCGGGAAGGATGGGGGCGATCTGATCCCGTGCATTCACGTCACGCTGCCCGGCGGACGGTTCCTGCTGCAGTTGCGAGGCGGTCGCGACTTCCGCCGACAGCTTGCTGACTTTCGCCGGCTGGTCGAAGGGCAGGCGATTCGCGGCGAGCTGGTCTTGATGCGACGACGCGTCGGCGGGAACGAGCGCCGCAACGCAATTAAAGATCGCGACTCGGGCGGCCAGAACGCCCAGTACCGAGTGATGGCCAAGATGGTCGGCTGGTTCCCCAGGACGCCGGCACGCGAGAGGACCGGAACGCTGGTCGTGCGCACCGACAGCGAGTCCTTTCTCGTCGCCCTCGACGAGAAGGGCGAGAAAATACGGGTCTGGCACGCCGACCACGTCCGCCGCTGGATCGCCGAGCACAGGCGCCGGCTGTTGCGTCTGGCGGATGATTCCAAGAGCGAGCTGCGGCCGCGCGTGCCATTTCAATCGCGGCGGGAGCGATATGTGCTGCGGTTTCGGAATCGAATGCAGAGCTTCCTCCGAGAGACCGCCGCGCAAATCGCTGGCGTCGCTCGTCGGCGGCGCTTTGCCACCGTCTCGCTGGACGATTCGGACCGAAGCTACTTCGGCGATCGGTTCGACTGGACGGGCTTTCGGACCTACCTCCAGCAACGACTGGATCAGGATGGCATCCGCTTGGTGATTGCGAGCGACCAGACGGTGCCGAAAGACGGGGAATCGCTCGCAGAGGCAGAATCATGAGAAACAATCGAGATTTGCGCCCCCGCAAGGCGCAGCGCGATCACCGGCCCGGAGCCTTGCGCCCGGAGCCGCTCGCGGAACGCCGGCGAAAGAGCGAGGATCACGGCCTTTCGGGCCCCGGCCCTCGCAGCGGCTGACGATACGAAGCGTCGCTGCGGGCAGGCGTCGACCAGACGCACAAGACCGGCCGGAATCACCTCGCAGCGGCTAACGAAACGAAGCGTCGCTGCGGGAGGTCGACACACAGCCGACACAAACCCGACACACGGCTCGCAGCGGCTAACGAAACGAAGCGTCGCTGCGGGCGCGGAGTGAGCGTTGTATCGGTCGTAGTCTGGGATCTCGCAGCGGCTAACGAAACGAAGCGTCGCTGCGGGAATTGGGCTGGTCGGCGGCAGATGGCCGTATTGCCACTCGCAGCGGCTGAACACAGCGCAAGCCACTGCGGGTCGTGAAGGGTCGAACGGGCGACCTCCTGACTACCACCTCGCAGCGCAAGCCGCTGCGGGTATTTGACTCCGCTCTGGATCGGGCCGAGCGGCGAGGCGGCGTGGGCCGTCGCATCCCACGCCGCCGCTTTTTTGCGCTCTCTGAATCTCACCGACCGGACGTGATCACGCCGCCCAGCCGGGGGAGCCGGGGCGGTGATCGGGGCGGTAGATGTCGGCGGCCGCCAGGAGGCGCTGGCCGGCCAGCCGGCCGCCCGCCAGAGAGACAAGCTGCTGGATCGTCGCGCACATGGTGGCCACGTCCGGCCACCAGACCGTCAGTTTTTGCCACGGCCAACGGTCGTAATGCTGCTGGCAGATCAGCCAGAGTTCCCGCAACGTCTTGCCGCGAGAGATGATTTCCCCGTCGCGCACAGTCCCTTCTCGCCGGATTAGGAAGCTGCGTTCCACCTGGTCCAGCGGCCGCTGAAGCCAAACAAGCGTCGGCTCGTACGGCTCAATCAGCTTGATCCACTGGCTGAGCGTGTGCACGAATCGCGGGTCTTTGATCGCCCAGGGTTGCCGCAGACCGCGCAGGACCTGCTCGGGTGATTGGCTCGCCTGTTGCATCGGCCTGCCGCGCCAGAGACGCTCGTTGATCTCACGCACGGCCGGCAGCTCGGCGTATTCATCCACCGGCCCCAGGTGCCAGCCGAGGCGCCCGAGCATGGCCGTAAAGGGCGAGGTGCCCGAGTGGCCGATGGCGAGGACGACGATGTTCGGTAGCGGAGAGCGGAGAGCGGAGAGCGGAGAGCCGGAGTGCCAGCGTTCGGGCTCCAGGCTGTGATTGGGCGGGCCGGTGAGACGCCACTTCTGGAGGACGTAGTCAGTATACTCTTGCCGTCGGCCGCGAAAGCGGAGGTATTCTGGCGAGCGGTCTTGATAGTGGTCGACCACAACATCCGGGGTGTAGGCGACTTTGATCCCGACGCGGTGCATTTCCAGAAAATGATCGAGGTGCTCCCAACTCACTTTCAATCGCGGGTCCCAGCGGGCACGCAGCATGGCCTCGCGGCGGGCAGTGAAAAAATTCAACGCCAGGTCGCAACGGACAAAGCGCGTGCCGGCCTGCGTAGTTTCGGGCGGGCCAGGGTTCGTAGCGATTGTCAGCCGGCGGTAGGGCGGGCTGGACGCGACGGAGCGCGTCCCTCCATCAGGCGCAAAGGCGAACTGGCCGGTGTAGTTCACGACGCGGCCGTCCTGGCGCATGACGCCGGCGACCAAACCGATCGAGGGATCGTGATTGAGCACGTCCAGCAGCTTTTCGATTTCCGTCTCGTCGGTGAAAACGAAGTCGTCGTCGCAATTGATGATGACCGGCCGATCGGCCATCCCCACTAGGTAGTTGCGAGCCGCCGGCAGGCCGCAGTCGGAGGGAAGTTGGAACCAGCGCACATTCGGCTGGCTCTTGCACCAGATCGCGTCGTCCGGCAGCCGCTCGCAACCGGGCCCGAGCGAGTCGTCGGCGATCAATATCGAGGCGTCCGGGTAGAAGAGCAAGATCGATTCCACCAGCCGGCGCAAGCAAGCGAACCGGCGGAACGATTTCACAAGGAATTGGCAATCATTCAGGGTGTAGGCCATGGGTCAGAGCCAAACGGGTTCAATGTATGCTGTGTGAAGGCCTTTGTCCTGCCGCAGGGTCTCGGGCGTTTCTAGCGCCATGGCATCGCAGGGTTTGAGCCGAGAAAATGGCGGCACCCAGTCGCCCGGCGGCTGTCCTGGGATGGCATCGTAAGCGGCGTGGATTGGCCACAGTTCGGTGTAATCTTTCACCGCGACGGGGTAATCGGCGCCGACATGATAGGCCAGCAGGATGTAGAAGTTGAATTGTGCTCCCTTGGTGAGGCCAACGTAAAGCCGGACGCGCGGGATCACGCCGAAACCGCTGGCGAGAGTCCAGCGCTGCGATCCGTACACCCACAATCCGGACCCCTCCGGAGGGATCAACGGGTTTTGCCAATCGAGTAGGATCAAAGTGTCGCTCAAATAAGCCTCTTGATTATCGTACTGCCCCCGAACGAGAAGCTGCTGCCGCAGAGTTTGGCTGTCCGACGGAAGTAAAATCCAGATGGTCTTCCCGTCTTGGTGCGCCGCCGGCGTTGTACCGTCAACGCCGCGCTCGAAGGTCGCGCTCGGCCAGGCGTAGCTGCTGATGCGCAGTTTCTCGCTTTCAATCTGGATCGTGAGCCCCTGCCAATAACTGCCCATTGTGTAGCGCCCGGCAAAGTCGGCGATCGTGAGCGGGTCCGTCGTATTGTCGAAGTCCCCGTCCTGGGTAACATCGCCGGAGCCAATGGTCGTGGTGTCGGCGCCGATCTGCGCATTGCTGACGTACTCGTACCCATCTTGTTCGAGCATCCACGCATCCAGGTCCTCCGACCAGCTCCAATTGCCGCTCACGTCGAGCAGGAACTGGCCGGAGATCTCACACCGGTATCGTCGCGGCATGTGGTGGATCGTGCCGTCGGGGGAAACGAGTCGAGGATAGGCAGCGGGACGCGGAGGGTTGAAGTACCACGCCATCGATCACGACTCCGGCCAGGG
>JALUUK010000798.1 GCA_027021395.1 Acidobacteriota bacterium | reverse complement strand
CGGGCTTCATCTCCTGCCGAATACCGCCGGCTGCTACACCGCAGAAGAGGCCGTGATGACCGCGCACCTCGCGCGTGAGGCGCTGGATACTCCATGGATCAAGCTGGAGGTCATCGCCGATCAAGAAACCTTGCTACCCGACGCCGAGGAACTGCTGGTCGCAGCCCGCCGGTTGGTCGACGAAGGCTTCATCGTCTTGCCCTACACCAACGACGATCCCATCACCGCGCGCAAGCTGGAAGATATCGGCTGCGCAGCCGTCATGCCGCTCGCCTCCCCGATCGGTTCCGGTCTCGGTGTGCGCAACCCACACAATCTGCTGCTGATCAAGGAGAACTCGCAGATTCCGGTGATCGTCGATGCCGGAGTCGGCACGGCATCCGATGTTGCCGTGGTCTTCGAACTCGGCTGCGACGGGGTCCTGCTCAATTCCGCGGTCGCACGGGCGCGCCGACCGATCCAGATGGCGCGAGCCATACGCGCGGGAGCCGAGGCGGGACGGGCGGCATTTCTCGCAGGACGTATGCCGAGAAAATTCCACGCCGAAAGCGCGTCACCTCTCGAGGGAATGCCGTGGCGATAGAAGCTCTAGAAATCCCGCGGTTGATGATCATCGTCGACCGCATGGAATATGCCTCGTGCGGCGAATGGATTCGCGCGCTCGTCGCCGCGACGAAGATCGCGGCGACGAGACCGAAGATCGTCGTTCAAGCCCGCAACAAGCACCAAGACCGCGATAGTGATTTGCGCGCAGTCGAGGCTTTCGACGACGGGGCGACAGCCTCCCGCCTGATCGTCAATGGCGAACGACGACGCGCAGCTTGGGCGGGACTCCATTGGCCGGAAGCATGCATTCCGCAAACCCCTCCCGATGCCGTCTTCTTTCGCGGGGCCTCGGTGCACTCCGAGGTATCGCTTCGTCGCGCCGAAGCAGCCGGTGCGCACTATGCCGTCTTCGGCCCGGTCTACGATGCGCTCAGCAAATCGGTGCGCGGAGTCGGCCTCGGAGCCTTGCGAGAGATCGTCCGGCAAGCAACGATTCCCATCTTGGCCGTCGGCGGCATCACGAAAGAACGTATCGCAGCGGTTCTCGAAACCGGTGCTTACGGCGTGGCATCCATCAGCGCCGTCCGCGATCCCCATCACTTGACAGGCTTTTTTTGCGCGCTCCGCGCTCCCGAAACATCGAACCCCAAGTTCACTGAGGACACACCATGAATCACGCCCCATTTCCCGGCAGCAAGAAGGTCTATGTCGAAGGATCTTCCGCAGGCATTCGCGTCCCGATGCGCGAAGTGGAGCTACAAGCTTCTTCGAGCCGCTTCGACGGCAAGAAAAACGACGTCATCCGGTTGTACGATACGAGCGGCCCCTATACCGATCCGGATGTTCCGACGGATATTCGCAAAGGCCTGCCGCCGCTGCGCCGGGAGTGGATACTCGGACGCGGCGACGTCGTCACCAAGGATGGATACCGTATCGACCCTCCCCAAGACTTCGAGTCGAGCCAAGAGCCGCCGCTGCGCGGCCGATCCGGCCGAGCGGTGACGCAGCTCGCCTACGCTCGCCGAGGAGAGATCACACCCGAAATGGAATTCGTCGCGCTGCGTGAAGGATTCGAGCCGGAATTCGTGCGCAGCGAGATCGCTGCGGGCCGAGCCATCATTCCCGCGAACGTCAATCATCCTGAAAGCGAGCCGATGATCATCGGACGCAATTTCCACGTCAAGATCAATGCGAACATCGGCAATTCGGCTGTCTCTTCTTCCATCGAGGATGAGGTGGAAAAGCTGACCTGGGCCATTCGATGGGGTTCCGATACGGTCATGGACCTGTCCACGGGCGCCGATATTCACGAGACTCGCGAGTGGATATTGCGCAACAGCCCCGTACCGATCGGCACGGTTCCGATTTACCAGGCTCTCGAAAAAGTCGACGGCGTCGCAGCCGATCTGAGCTGGGACGTCTTTCGCGATACCTTGATCGAGCAAGCCGAGCAGGGCGTCGACTACTTCACGATACATGCCGGAGTTCTCTTGCGTTATGTCCCCATGACGGCGAAGCGAACCACCGGAATCGTCTCGCGAGGCGGTTCGATTCTCGCCGCCTGGTGTCTCGCGCATCACCGTGAAAACTTCCTCTACACTCATTTCGAAGAGATCTGCGAGATTCTCCGCGCGTATGACATCGCGTTTTCTCTCGGAGACGGCCTGCGACCGGGGAGCATCGCCGATGCCAACGATGAGGCGCAGTTCGCCGAGTTGGAAACCTTGGGCGAACTGACGAAGATCGCCTGGGATCACGATTGCCAAGTGATGATCGAAGGACCGGGGCATGTGCCGATGCACATGATCAAGGAAAACATGGACCGCCAACTCGAAGTCTGCCACGAAGCTCCGTTCTACACGCTAGGACCGCTGACGACCGATATCGCCCCCGGCTACGACCACATCACCTCGGCGATCGGAGCCGCGATGATCGGCTGGTACGGCACGGCGATGCTCTGCTACGTCACGCCGAAGGAGCACCTTGGACTTCCGGACAAGAACGATGTGCGAGAGGGCGTCGTGACCTACAAGATCGCCGCTCACGCCGCCGACTTGGCCAAGGGCCATCCTCGCGCCAAGATGCGCGACGACGCGCTCTCGAAGGCGCGCTTCGAGTTTCGCTGGCATGATCAGTTCAATCTCTCGCTCGATCCGGAACGCGCACGCGCGTACCACGACGAAACGCTCCCTGCAGAACCGGCCAAGAATGCGCATTTCTGCTCGATGTGCGGGCCGAAATTTTGCAGCATGAGAATCACTCAAGATGTCCGGGAATACGCCGCGCAGCACGGCTACGACACCGAACAAGCGCTCGCCGCCGGAATGGAAGACAAAGCTCGAGAATTCCGTGACGGGGACGGAGAGATCTACTCCCGACGATCAGGCCTCGAAGAGGGAAAGTAGCTCGGTCGGAGAAGAGACCATGCGGTCGACCCCCGCCTCGCGCAATTCGACCGTACCACCGATTCCCCAAGTGACACCGATCGTAAGAAGGCCATGCGCCTTTCCCGCCACGGCATCGTGCCGCCGATCGCCGACCATGACGATACCGTGGTGGGGAGCCCCTTGCGAGAGCCTGCGCAATGCACGACCGACGGTGATCTCCTTCGACTCGGAGCGCGGATCCATCGGTGGCCCAAAGACTTCCAGAAAGAATTGCGCAAGCCCTAGCGCCTCCAAGATCGGCCGAGCGAGTTCGGCCGGTCGCGCCGTCGCAACGACCAAGGGTGCGCGACCTGCGATCTTTTCGGTCACTTCCTTCATTTCCGGACAGATCTCCGTCTCGACCAGCGATGCCTCCCGATAGCGTTCGCGATAGATCTCGACGCAACGGCCGGCATCGCTCGGATCGCCTCCGCGTTCGCTCAGCACCTGCCGGAATGCTTCGATCAGTGGCGGCCCGACGAAACGGTGAAGGTCCGCCTCGCTGTAGCTTTCAAATCCCAAGCGCTCGAGCGCATAGTTGATCGAGCGGGCCACCGGGACGCGAGAATCGACCAGTACGCCGTCCATGTCGAAAATGGCGGCCTGAATCCTCGTCTGCACTCGCACTCCTTCTCCTGCGGGAGAGGATTGTCAACCAAATCGACCGGCATTTCGAGAACTTCTGTTCTCCAAAGTGCCGTCGCCGCCCTCTCCACCGGAAAAACGCCCCGAGGCCTTGGAAGCCCATCCCCTCAGGGACGGACTCCCGCCGCGTGCCCCTGCGGCCCTCCGTACCGCGTGCCGGCGGAGAATCTTCGGTAGAATCGAGCCATGGGAGAACGTCACCTCGCCGAGGTCGGGGCCGAAACGATCGCTCGAGCTTTTGAGCGATACGACGACCGATTCGCCGAAATCACTCGGCGGTCGGCTCCACGATTCGCCCGGCGGGACTGGCGCGGCATGCGCAACGATGCGCTCGAGCGGCTGGAACTCTACCCCGAAATCGCTTCCGAATGCGAAGCAACGCTGCGGAATGTGCTCGGGAATGAAATTGAGAACCGTTCTCTCTGGCCCCGAATCAAAGTCGTCTACCGTACCCGCGTCGGCGATCGCGATGATCGCGAAATTGCGGAAACTTTCTTCAATTCATGCACTCGGCGCATCTTCCATACAGTCGGAGTCGACCGAAACATAGAGTTCATCGACGAGTATCCCGAAGAGGGAAGCTTGCCTACGGCCCCCTCGATCAGCCGTTGCTACCCGTTGCGCACATCCGTCGCTGCAATGATCGAAGCCGTTCTCTGCGACTTCGACCTCGGCATCGAATTTCGTTCCGTGCGCAGCGACTCTGATCGTGTGGCGTCACGGATCAAAGATCGCCTGCGCGCGCTGGATTTCGGCCCTCGTATCGATCAAGCGGAAGTGCTGAACTCGGTCTTCTATCGGGATCAACGTGCCTTCCTCGTCGGACGCCTGACCTGCCGAAACGCAAACGGTGAGAAACAGGTCGTCCCTCTCGTGCTCGCGCTCTTGCACGAAGCGAGCGGCCCCTTCGTCGACGCCGTGTTGCTCGACCCCAACGATGTGAGCATTGTCTTCAGCTTCGCGAGAGCTTACTTCCACGTCGATGCGGCCCCACCGAGTCATGTCGTACGCTTCCTAAGAACGCTCGTCCCAAGAAAAAGCACCGGAGAACTCTACATCTCCATCGGACGCGACAAACACGGAAAGACGGAACTCTACCGCTCAATCATTCGATATGTCGATCGAACGCATGAGCGCTTCGAGATCGCACGTGGGCAGCGCGGCTTGGTCATGATCGTTTTCACGATGCCCGGGCTCCCACTCGTCTTCAAGATCATTCGCGATCGGTTCGCCCATCCGAAGAACACATCCCGCCGATCGATCATGGCCAAGTATCGTTTCGTTGCGCAGCATGATCGTGCCGGGCGGTTGATCGACGCGCAAGAATTCGAGCATCTCGCCTTTCCCGCGAACCGTTTCTCGCGAGACCTTCTCACCGTGCTCCTGAATGAAAGCGCGGGAAGCGTATCCGTCGACTCGCATCGCGCCACGATCAAACATTGCTACGTAGAGCGCAAGGTGACTCCTCTCGATCTCCATCTTCGAGAATCGTTCCCCGGCAGCGCCCGAGCGGCCGTCATCGACTATGGGCGATGCATCAAGGACCTAGCGCGCGCCGGCATTTTCCCCGGAGATCTCCTGCTCAAGAACTTCGGCGTGACCCGCCACGGCCGCGTCGTCTTCTACGACTACGATGAACTCACGACGATGCTCGAATGCAATTTCCGCAAGATGCCGGAGCCTCAAAC
>JALUUK010000797.1 GCA_027021395.1 Acidobacteriota bacterium | reverse complement strand
GAAAGCGCTCTCGTTCCAACACCGCGCCGTGCAGCCGAGAGTTTTCCACGGCGATCGAGGCTTGGTTGGCGACGGTCACTAGAAGTTCGAGGTCGTCTTGATCGAATTGCGCGGAGATTTCCTGCGTGTCGATCTGAATGACGCCGAGACGGGCTCCGCCGGGGGAAATCATCGGTGCGCACATCACGGATCGGATGTGGCTTTCCAGAATCGATTCCGCCATCTGGAACTGCTTGTCCGCCGCCGCGTCATTGCTCAGCAGAGCCTTTCCGTCGGACAATGCGGCCGAGACGATGGTGCGTGAGACCGTCGCATTCGACGCGTGGCCTTGGCGAGACTTGAATGCGCGCGGTACCGGCTCGTTCTCCTCTTCATTCACCAATAGGATGAATCCCCGATGGGCTTGGGGGAAGATGTCGAAGAGTGAATCGAGGATCTTCGGAAGGACTTCTCCGAGCGACAACGTGCGGGAGAGCTTGGCCGAAATGTCTAGGATCGCGCGGAGTTTGGTCTCCGTCCCCACGCTCAAGCGCAGGTGGTCGGCGCTCGACGCGTCGAGGCTGAAAGCCACGGACCGACTCAGGTCCGTCGACACATCGTCGACTACGGTGACACCGGGCAGAGGGGTCGAATCCTCCTGGAGATCGATATCGTCGTTGGAGGTATCCGCGTGGGTGAGAAAGAAGAACGTCATGTCGCAGATCGTGATGCGATCGCGGTGCGTGAGCGGAGCGCGCTCCTGCACCAAGGTGTCATTGAGATAGGTCCCGTTGAGGCTCCCCATGTCTTCGAGGAAATATCGCGCCTGCTGCGGATCGTAGGTGATGCGCGCGTGCTTGCGGGAGACGTTTTCTGCTTCGAGAACCACGTCCGACGCGGATGAGCGCCCGAGGAGATGGGAATCCCGGTCGGGGTCGAGTTCGATGACTTCGCCGGAAAACCGACCACTGATGCCGAGGAGCCGTGCCATATCTTCCGCCGATCTTCGTGGAACCTGGGGCGTTCCGGGGCATTTTGCATGATACTGCGGGGTGGGCTTGCCTTGCACCTGTGTGAGCACGGATATTCGGAGACAAAGGCAAGGGGAAGCGAGCCCACGGGCTGAAGATGGATGGCGAATCCAGGTCGGAGCCGGTTGTTTTCGCGACATACGAGCGGCCATCGCGCCGAGGAGACGATAGGAAAAGGATGCAGGAAAAACCATTCCGCCCAGGCGCCGAG
This sequence comes from Acidobacteriota bacterium, assembly GCA_027021395.1. Taxonomy (GTDB): domain Bacteria; phylum Acidobacteriota; class Polarisedimenticolia; order J045; family J045; genus JALUUK01. The sequence goes on along the minus strand of JALUUK010000797.1, from coordinate 4,099 downwards.
CGCGGGGCATCATCCACGCCCGCGGCGCAGGCGGATTTGATTCCGCGAGAGGTCCTGTTCGGCAATCCGACGCGCACTTCGCCTCGGCTTTCGCCCGATGGCCGCCGACTGGCCTACCTCGCCCCGGATGAGGGGGTCCTCAATGTGTGGGTCCGTGAGTGCGGGAGCGACGAAGACCGCGTGGTGACTCGAGACCGAAGCCGGGGGATTCGCTCCTTCTTCTGGGTCTACGATCGTCGCCATCTCATCTATCTGCAGGACCGCGAGGGGGACGAGGACTGGCACCTCTGGTCGGTCGACGTCGACAGCGGCATCATTCGGGATCTAACACCCTTCTTGGGGGTGCAGGCTCGTCTGATTGCGCTCGACCCCCACCATCCCGAGCAAATGCTCGTTGGGCTCAACTTGCGCGATGCGCGTCTGCACGATGTCTATCGCATCGAAATTGCGACCGGAGCCGTGACGCTGGTTGCGGAAAACCCCGGTGCCGCGATGGGGTGGATGGCCGATCGCAAGCTGCGTGTCCGCGTCCGTCAGGATGCGACGCCCGATGGAGGCTTCGCCGCGTTTTTCCGTGACGACGAGCAGAGTCCTTGGCGCGAGATCGCACGCTGGCCGATGGAGGAAAACGGTGGCGTCGTCGGCTTCAGTCCCGATGAGTCGGCACTCTATCTGACGGATAGTCGTGGTCGCGACACCACCGCGCTCGTCGAAATGGATATGCGAACGGGTGCGCTCACGCTCCTAGCTCATGACCGAGAGGCGGATGTCGGCGGCGTCAGGCAGCACCCGACGACGCGCGAGATTCAGGCGGTATCTTGGGAGAAGGCGCGTATGGAGCGTCGTTTCTTCGACGCTTCATTTGAAGAATCTTGGAAGGAAGCCACCCAAATCGATCGCGGTGAGATGAGCTTGGTTTCCCGCGATCTCGCCGACCGGACTTGGGTGCTTGCCTTCGTGCAGGATGATGGACCGGTGCGCTACCACCTCTTCCGCAGGGGCTCGGCAAAGAGAGAGCGGATAGCAAAGGAGGAATTCCTTTTTGCACATCGGGACGATCTCGAGGGGTTGGACCTTCTTCCGATGGAGAGCATCGAGTATACGAGCCGCGATGGTTTGAAGATTCAGGGCTACCTCACGCGCCCGCGCGAGGCCGCCGCCGGGCCCGTACCCATGGTGCTTCATCCCCATGGCGGTCCTTGGAGCAGGGATAGCTGGGGGTTCAATCCGGTTTGCCAGTGGCTAGGCAATCGCGGCTACGCCGTACTTCAAGTCAACTTTCGAGGGAGCACCGGTTTCGGCAAAGCCTTCCTGCGTGCGGGCGACAAGCAGTGGGGACGGGGCAGCATGCAGCACGACCTGAGTGATGCGGTCGAGTGGGCGATCACCGAGGGGATCGCCGATCGTGACCGCATCGCCATCATGGGTGGTTCCTACGGGGGATATGCCGCGCTGGCCGGCGCCGCATTCACCCCGAAACTCTACTCTGCAGCGGTGGATATCGTTGGACCGTCGAATCTCTTCACGCTGATCGAGTCCGTGCCGCCATACTGGGAGCCCATTCGTGAGCGCTTCGTTCGTTCGGTCGGTGATCCGGAAAAGGATGCCGATTTCCTCAAAGAGATCTCTCCGCTCTTCCACGTCGACCAGATCGAGATTCCGCTCTTGATCGGGCAAGGTGCGAACGATCCGAGGGTCAAGGAAGCCGAGTCCGAGCAGATCGTGCAAGCGATGCGAGCTGCCGGCCGACCCGTAGAGTATTTGCTCTATCCCGACGAAGGGCACGGTTTCGCGCGGCCGGAGAACAGGTTGCATTTCTACGGACATGTCGAAGCCTTTCTCGCGACGCATCTTGGGGGGCGAGCGGAACCTCTTCCTGCCGATGGACATCAAGGGACGGGCTATACTCCTGATCGCGCACCAGCGGAGGAGAGGTCGTGAGCGAAAGGGAGCAAAGCGTCGCGCAACGCGCTGCGGCAAATCAAGAGAAGTCCCCGGTGACGAGGGTGTTCAGCGGCATGCAGCCCTCGGGTGAATTGCATCTGGGCAACTGGCTCGGAGCGCTGAAGAATTGGGTCGCCATGCAGGATCGCTACCCGTGCATTTTTTCCGTGGTGGATCTACATGCTCTGACACAGACCAGCGATCCGGACGAGATGAAAGCCCGGATTCGCGACATGGCCATGGGTTGGCTGGCTGCGGGAATCGATCCCGAAAAATGCACGGTTTTCGTGCAATCGACGGTGCCCGAGCACGCGGAGTTGTCCTGGGTATTGACGACGCTGACACCGATGGGTTTGCTCGAGCGCATGACACAATTCAAAGACAAAGCTCGCTCGCAGGCGGAGAACGTCAATGTCGGATTGTTCAGCTATCCCGTCCTGCAGGCCGCGGACATCACCATCTACCGAGCCGACGGTGTTCCGGTCGGGGAGGATCAGGTACAGCACGTCGAGTTCACGCGCGATCTCGTGCGGAAATTCAACTTGAAATACGGCAAGGTCTTTCCCGAGCCGCGGGCTTTGCTGACATCGTCTCCGCGCGTCATGGGAGTCGATGGTGATCGCAAAATGTCGAAGAGCCTCGGCAACCACATCGGCTTGAATGATTCAGCAGACGTCCTTTGGAAAAAACTTGCTCCGGCGAAGACGGACGTAAGGCGGGTGCGGCGCACTGATCCGGGGGTGCCCGAAGAGTGCAATATCTACAAATACCACGGCTTCTTTTCCACTGCCGATGAACGAGCGTGGGCGGCGGAAGGATGTCGCAGTGCGGGGATCGGCTGCCGGCAGTGCAAAGAGGTGGTGGCGAAGAATATCAATGCCGTGCTCGAGCCGATGCGCGAGCGCCGCGCCGGCCTCGAAGCCCATCCGGGACGCGTCGATGAGATTCTTCATGAGGGAACGAAGAAGCTGCTTCCGCTTGCGCGCGAGACCATGGGCCGGGTACGTGATGCGATGGGCATACCCAATCGCGGGCGCTACGGCATCGGTGAGGATCGCTGATGTCTTCCATGCACTTTCCCCCGGTGCGCGAGCAGATGGACCTTCTATGTCGAGGGATCGTCGATCTGACGACCGAGGAAGGGCTCGAGAAGAAACTCGAGAATTCGCGCAAGAAGAACGAGCCGCTCATCGTCAAGGTCGGATTCGATCCGACGGCTCCGGATATCCACCTCGGCCACACGGTGCTGATGCGAAAGATGCGGCACTTCCAGGATCTCGGTCACACCCTGGTCTACGTCATCGGCGATTTTACGGCGTCTATCGGAGACCCTTCCGGCCGGTCCAAGACGCGACCTCCTCTGACACGAGAAGAGATTCTCGCGCACGCGAAGAGCTACACCGCTCAAGCTTTCAAGATCCTCGACCGGGAGAAGACCATCACGCGTTTCAATTCCGAATGGCTCGATTCGCTCGGGGCAACGGGATGGATTCGTCTCGCCGGCCGCTACACGGTGGCGCGCATGCTCGAGCGACGTGACTTTCGCGAGCGCTTCGACAACGGCGTGCCGATCTCCATTCACGAGTTCCTCTACCCGCTGGCACAGGCGTACGATTCGGTGGAATTGAAGGCCGACGTGGAGCTTGGTGGAACGGATCAGCTCTTCAACCTGAACGTGGGCCGAGACATCATGTCGTCCTATGGGTTGTCGCCGCAGGTCATCATGACCACTCCTTTGCTCGAGGGGACCGATGGGGCCGAAAAGATGTCCAAGTCCCTCGGCAACTACATCGGGGTGGAGGACACGCCGGAGCAAATATTCGGCAAGACCATGTCGATATCCGACAAGCTGATGCTGCGATGGTATGAGTTGCTGACGGACGACGGTGCGGAAGGAGCATCGAGGCTTGCGAGCGAAATCGATGGCTCCAAGAAGCATCCGCGCGAAGCCAAAGCCGAATTGGCACAGACCTTGGTCTCGCGCTTTTACGGAGCGGCTGCGGCTGAGGAAGCCCGCAAGAACTTCGAGCAGGTTTTCGCCCGCAAAGAACTTCCGGACGAGATTCCACGGATCGAAATCCGTGTTGAAGAAGAGACGGCTTGGCTGCCCAAGGTGCTCGTCGAGGCGGGTCTGGCCAAGTCGACGAGCGATGCC
>JALUUK010000796.1 GCA_027021395.1 Acidobacteriota bacterium | reverse complement strand
ACGAGCGTCCCGGAACCGCAAGGGGTGCCGGCCGTTGAGCTTGGTGGCCGTTTTTCGGGGCGTTGGGCGGGAAAAGCGTGGCGCGGAAAAACGTGGTGTTCGCGGGCCGGACAGGTGTGTCCGCATGCGGTCATTTTCGCGTTAACATTCTTCGCGCCACGTTGGGTAGACTAGGCGTGTGCGAAGTGAAGTGGATACTGCGTTGGCGCTGGCGCTCGAGGCCGGAGAAGTGTGCCGATCCTATTTCGGCACCGCACTCCACGTTGACGACAAACCGCACGGTGCCGGCCCGGTGACCGTTGCCGACCGCGAGGCTGACGGGTTGATCCGTCGAGGTCTGGAGAAAGCTTTCCCGGGAGATGCGCTCTTGAGCGAAGAGTATCCCGACGACCTTCGACGTTTGGGCGCCGATCGTTTGTGGCTGGTCGATCCGCTCGATGGGACGCGGCAATTCGTTGCGGGGGTTCCGGAGTATGCCGTGATGATCGGGTTGGCGGTTCGCGGCACGGCCGTGCTCGGGGTCGTCCATCTCCCGGAAGAAGGTCTGACCTATGTCGCAGCCGAGGGGGAGGGGGCATGGGAGGTGCGGGACGGTGAGCGCCGGCCGCTTGGTATCGAGGCGTGGACGGCTTCGCGGGAGAGATCGGACGAAGTGGTGGTCGCCGTCAGCCGTACGACGGAGCGCTCGCCGACGCGGCGTGTTCTGGAATGCTACGGTCGACACGAGGCCGTCTATTCCGGATCCGTCGGACGCAAAGCGATGCTGGTGGCTTCCGGTCGGGCCGACATCTACCTGAGCCTCGGCTCACGTTCCGAGCATTGGGATGCCTGTGCGGCTGATGCCATCGTGCGACTTGCGGGGGGCGTGTTCAGCGATTTCCGCGGTCGCAAGATCGTGTACAACACGGAAAGCACTCGAAACGCCTCCGGTTTGCTGGCTTGTCGCAAGGGGCTCGACTCCTCCATCGTCGAGACGGTGGCTCGAGTTCTCGAGAGAGCGCCGTGATTCGGAACTTCGTCTGCGCATGCTCGCTTTTTCCGCTCGCGGCGACGGCGGGCGGTTTCGATGAACACCTTTTGATGACCCCGCACCCTGGAAGAGCCGAGGCGGTTGATTGGGTAAGCCAGGGGCGCGAGGCGTTTCTTGAGAAAGATGCACTTCTTGCGGAACGCGCTTTCGAGATGGCCCTCGACCACGATCCGCTCTTGGCCGCGGCTTGGATCAACCTCTGTGCCACGCGCGTTCACCTCGGAATGGGGCACCGAGCGCTCTTTGCTTGCCAGATGGCACTGTGGTTGCTCCCGAACGACCGGGATCTCGCCACCAACATGCGGTTGGCAGCTCGACTCTCGAGAAAGGAGGCCGTCCCGGCGCCCGACGGTGATCACGGAAAGAAAGCCGGGCTCGAATATGCTCTGACGCGAGATGCATCGAATATCTCCGGATGGGTCGAGCTAGCCGATCTCGCGCGTGCGGAGGGGCGACTTGCTCTCGCGCTCGTCTTCGAAGAGCGCGCGCTCGAATCGGGTGCGGATCGTTCAGCTCTCGTTTGTCGAGTGCAGCGCGATCTGCAGAACTTTGGGTTGCTTCGTCGGGCGCTCGAGATTCTCGAACTCGAGCAAGAGGGCGGCGCCGAGATCGGCGCCTGCCGTGCAAACATCGCGTCGTTGCGCGAGCGGATCGAAGCGCTCCGTTCAGCCTCCATCGATCTCGCGAAGACGGTGGCGCTAGAGGCCGGTCTGCGGGAGCCGGAAGAAGTGGACGGCGTGGTTCGGCTCGCAGAGGTCGTGCTCACGCAGGCGGGCGGTGCAAGAGGAGGCGGGGATGTCGCCGAGCGGCTTCGGGAGATCCTGGGAGTGGGCACGCAAACGGTGGAGAGTGGGGCATGGGGACGGTTGACCTTCCCACCGCAGTGGGTGCGTCTCCGACCCGAGGAAAGCGAGGAATGGCCTCTGTTGGTCATGAGACGTTTTCCCGGGGATACTCAAATTCTGATCTTTTCGTGGCCGTCGGATTCGACGGCCGAGCGCGAGTCCCCCGAAGAGACCATCGCTCGGCTCTTGGCTGATAGGGATGCCGTTTTCGTCGAGCCGTGGGCGGCGTGTGAGTCGGCGCGGAGCGATCGCTTTTGCTTGAAGGGGATCGTCGACCTCGACCAAGGGGCCGAGGGGCGCGCAAAGTCGACGTGGCGGCTGATGGCTTCGCTTTCCGAGACAAAGAAGGAACGGGACACTCCGCACTTCGCCCTCGCGGTGGCCACGGTGATCGGCGATAGCGGCTGCGGCGATCCCTGTCGCGCGATGGTGGAGGCAGAGGTCGAAGAGATCTTCGCCGAGGCAAAGTGGAGAATGACGCCGCCAAGCGCTTCCGCCGAGGTGCTGCGTGCGTGGCGTTGGCCCGTGCCGTCGGCGTGGCAGGCACGACGCGAGCATCGGGAAGACAGCGATCCGTGGCGCACCTTCGTGACCGAAGGCGGCGTGTCCATCGATCTCCCCCCCGGCGTCGTCGCGGCGCTTCCGACGACGGGTTTCGGCGATGGACACTGCTCGGCCGATACGGTTCTTTGGTTTCGGGGGCGCTGGATCGGTCGAGATGGAGAAGCGCTCGCACTCGGGAATGCCGACTGGGCCGGGACCATGTCGCTTCTTCCCGGAGGGGCGGAGCAGGGGATGTCGGAGGCAGGGCTTGCACAATGGACGATGCCTAGCGATCCCGTCGCCCGCCAGACGCACCGAGTCGATCTCAGCGCGCCGCTCGAGACGCTTGCCGGAGCCAAGCGGGGAGTCGTCGCCCGCTTTGGCGGTGGCGAGTTCTCCGGAACGTGGTTGGCCATGCGTCTCGATCTTTCCGGTGACCTCGTCGAGATACGCCTGCCGATCTTGGAAAACGCCGACTCCTCGTCTTGGTTGTGGATACCGATGACGGTGCGCCATACGGATGCTCCTCCGCCTCCCGTCTTGGTGGATTTGAGCGAGCGCTTTGCGGTGCGCTTTCGCAGCAACGAAGACCGCGACAATCCTGCGGATCCGCGAGAAGGACACCTCAGCGCAGGCGAGATTTCGCTCGATGTTCCGAAGGGATTTCGCGTGAGTTTGAATCCCGATTCCCGCAACGGATTTCCCATCAGGATGCGCGACGATCAGGGCACGGTGTTGAAGCTCGAACGTCTTCGAAGGCGAAGCCAGGAAAGCGCGGAAGACGTAAAGAGGCGGGTCCGGAAAACCGTCGACCTTCCCATCGATGGAAAATGGCACAAGTCCGGTCGTGGGCGCCGTGGTGTCGTTTGGCACGCGCGCTTTGCAAGTGGCGATGGTGCGGCGGTGGAGTGGCTCTTCCTCTTGGTCGCGGAGGGCTCCGATTCACGGCCGATCTATACCCTGCATCTTTCAGGAGGACGTAGTGCCGATGCGTTGTGGATGAGATCCATGGTCCGCGTGCTCGGTGGTTCCCTACGCTTTCGCAGGTAAGAAGACCGAACCCTTCGCGCCCACAAAAAAAGGGCGGAGCCACGGGAATCCCGTGCCTCCGCGTTTTCTTCGTGGTGCATCTCGATTCCGGCGCAATGACGCCGGATCAGAGCCCCAGGGCCTTCGAGACCTTCTCCAGCTTGCGCAGGATGGGGCCTGTCCTCTGCCAGGAGGGAATCCCCTCTCCAGCGTCCTTGACACCGATCAGCATGAACGAACTCCGATAGAGAGTGTCGCCGCCGATCGGGTCCCCAAGCAACGAAGCTCGAGGCTCCACCACATCGCGGATCGCCGCGAGCGATGAATCGAAGGCCCGGTCCGGTTCGGCCCCTACGGACACGAACTCTCGGCTCGGGTACACCACGTACCGCGCGTTCCCCGCGCGACCATAGTCCTTGGGACATTCCACCAGCACCGGCACGACGCCATCGGCGAAAGCCGGTGTGAGATCCGCTGAAAGCAGCGAGATCAAAACGGTGGCACCCAGCATTCCCATGACGAACAATGTGCTCTTCATTGGGAACTCCTTTTGGTCTGCGGGGTGACCAGGTGCCACCGGTTTACCTCAAAAGACCCCGGCTTGTCAAGTCGACGGTGATCGGCGAGACTCGGCCATTCCTCATTCAGGGAAAGAAATGAGCCCTTCTCTTCGAGACAAGATCCCGGTGGCCGTTTTGGGGGCGACCGGTGCCGTCGGACAGCGTCTATTGGCGCTCTTGGCGGATCACCCATTCTTCGAAGTGGCCGAATTGGGGGCCTCGGAGCGCTCTGTCGGCCGGACTTTCGCCGACGCGGTCACCTGGCGTCTCGAAACTCCCCTCCCGGAGGTCGTGGCGGGGAAGGTGGTCTCGCCTTGCAAACCCGAGGACCTCGGTGCGCCGCTGATTTTCTCGGCGCTCGATCGGCACCAAGCGAGTCGCATCGAGCCGCTCTTCGCAGCGGCGGGCCGGACGGTCATTTCCAATGCGAGTGCGTTTCGTATGGAGCCCGACGTCCCTTTGGTCATCGCAGAACTCAACCCCGATCACTTGGCGTTGATCGATATTCAGCGCAAGAAGCGAGAGTGGGAGGGTTGCCTGGTGGCCCACCCCAACTGCTCGACCATCGGGTTGACCATGGCGCTCGCTCCGATCCATCGGGCGGTGGGTGTGCGCTCGCTGGTGGTGACGACATTGCAGGCCGCGAGCGGTGCCGGCTATCCCGGGGTCTCGGCGATGGATCTGATCGACAATGTCGTGCCCGGCATTCAAGGCGAAGAAGAGAAGATCGAGAGTGAGCCGATGAAGATTCTCGGCTCGCTGGAAGGCGACGGCGTCGCTGCGGCCGAGATGGCGATCACGGCCCATACTCACCGCGTGCCGGTGAGCGATGGACATCTCATGTCGGTGAGCTTGAAGTGCGAGAGGCCCATCTCGCCCGCGGAGGCGATGGAGGTGCTATCGACCTTTCGAGGGCGACCGCAAGAGCGCTCGCTGCCGAGCGCGCCGGAAGATCCGATCATCGTGCTGAACGAGGAGCATCGTCCGCAACCGCGTCTCGATCGAGATCGAGGCAAGGGCATGAGCACCACGGTGTCGCGGGTGGGGCGCTGCTCGGTTCTCGATCTGCGCTTCGAGGTCCTGACTCACAACACGGTGCGGGGCGCCGCCGGAGGAACTCTGCTGATCGCCGAGTGGATGCACTCCGAAGGAGCTTGGCGATGATCGTCAAGAAGTTCGGCGGCACGTCCGTAGGCAGCGCGGCTCGCATGCGCGCGGTGGCTGAGATCGTCGCGTCGTCGGCGGATCACCGCAGTGTCGTCGTCACCTCGGCCATGTCCGGGGTGACCGATCAACTGACTCGTTTGTTGGAACTCGCGCTCGACAACCAACGTGAGTCCATGGAAGGAGTGCTCGATGCTCTGCGCGAGCGCCATCGGGGCGTGGCGGTCGAACTCGTTCCCGAAGATCGTGGTTTCGTCGAACGACTTGAAGAGCGTCTTCGCGATCTGCGGGTGCTGCTTCGCGGTGCGCGCCTGACCGGCAGGATCACACCGCGTTCGGCCGATGCGGTCTTGGGTTTTGGAGAGCTTCTCGCACAGGAATTGCTCGTTGCTGCGCTCATCGGCCGGGGCCGGCAAGCCGTGCTCGTCGACTCCCGCGAGGCCGTGGCCACAGACGAGCGATTCGGAGCCGCTCGGCCGCTTCTTGCCGAGACCGAGATGCGCTGCCGGGCACAGGTGGTGCCTTGGGTCGAGAAGGGAGTGATTCCGGTGCTCGGGGGCTACCTCGGTTCGACGCTCGACGGCATTCCCACGACGCTTGGGCGGGGAGGTTCCGATCTTTCGGCATCGATCTTGGCGCTCGTGCTCGACGCGCATCGTGTGGAGATCTGGACCGACGTCGACGGTGTGATGACCGCCGACCCTCGCGTGGTGCGCAACGCCCGTGTGATCGATCAGATCGGCTTTCGCCAGGCGGCCGTGCTTTCGGCGCACGGCGCCAAGGTCTTGCACCCGGCTTCGATCGCGCCGGCGATTCGTGGAGGCATTCCGGTGCGTATCTGCAACGCGATGGCGCCGGATCATCGAGGAACGCAGATCACCGCGCAGGCGGACGAAACCTCTTCACCTCGGATCGAGTCCATCGCGCATCGCAAGGGATTGGCCTTGCTGGTGCTCGAGCACGGCGGAGCGATGGACCCGTCCGAGCAGGCCACGCGAGTTCTGGGAATTCTCGCAGAGCGGGGCATCGATCCGATCTCGCTTTCGTTCGGACCGCTCGAAACACGTCTGTTGATCGACCTGCCGGAAGCTCGCCTCAGCAGCACGCTCGAAGCGCTCGAGGGAACAGGAGAGCTTCGCGTGCGGGGTCGACTGGGCATGGTGGCGGTGGTCGGCCATCGCGTTCTGAGCGACTCGGCGTTGCTGTCTCTGCTTCGCGAGGGGCTCGAACGCACACCGATTCTTCAGATCGACGACGGCAATGCCGGGGACAGTTTGGGTTTTCTCGTGGAAGAGGAAAACGTAGAGGAATTGGCGCGCTCATTGCACCGTCGACTTCTCGAAAAGGATGCATGATGAAACGACTCTCTTTGGCCGTCGTGGGCTATGGTCGCATGGGTAAGGCTGTCGAACGCGTCGCGGAACGACGCGGGCATCGGGTCGAAGCCCGTATCGACCGGGACGTTCTCGGTGAAAGCGGGGCCATGCCGAGCGATCTTGGAGCACGCGTCGATGTTGCGATCGAATTCTCCACGCCGGAGGCTGCAGAGGGGAATTGCGCGGTGATGCTCGAGCAAGGGGTACCGGTCGTCAGCGGAACGACGGCGTGGGAAGACGGATTGGCACGGGTGCGCGCGCTGTCCTCAAAGACGGGAACGGCGTTTCTCTGGGCTCCGAACTATGCGCTCGGAGTGCAGGTCATGCTTCAACTCGTGGAACGCGCGGCGCAGTGCTTCGATGGTGTGGAGGGTTTCGATCCATCGCTGCATGAGTGTCATCATGCGGGGAAGCGGGATGCGCCATCCGGGACCGCGCGTGCATTGGCCGAACGGGTCGTAGCGAACGATCGACGCAAGACTCGCTGCGAGCCGGCCCCTTCGGCAGGAACGATCGAGCCGGAGGTCTTGTCGATGAGTTGGACCCGCGCGGGGCATGAACCCGGATCCCATGCGTTGCGCTGGGACTCGGTCTACGAAACGTTGGAAATCGTTCATCGCGTCCGAGACCGGGCGGTTTTTGCCTATGGGGCCGTGCGCGCGGCGGAGTGGCTGTCGACTCGATCGGGGCCGCAGACGCTCGAGAATTTGCTCGAAAAAATCATGTCGGGTTCCACCGAGGGCTCCGGCGCAAGGAATGGGAGAAGCGAATGAAGCAGAAAGCGCCTCGAGGTGTTTTGACGGCTTTGATCACACCTTTTCACGAGGGCGGAGCGTTCGACGAATCGACTTTTCTCTCGCTGATCGATCGTCAGTTGGAGGCTGGTGTCCACGGCTTGGTTCCGTGCGGCACGACGGGCGAAACTCCGACGATGAGCGGTGAGGAATGGGAGCGCGTGATCACTCTTACGGTTCAGCGCGCGGCGGGTGCGATTCCCGTCGTTCCGGGAACGGGCAGCAACAGCACGCGGGCGACGATCGAAAAGACTCGTCGGGCAGCAGAACTCGGTGCCGACGCGGTGTTGGTGGTCACGCCCTACTACAACAAACCCAATCCGGACGGAATGGTGGCGCACTATCGCGCGGTCGCGGAAGAGGGCGGTCTTCCCATCGTCGTCTACAACGTTCCCGCCCGCACGGGAATCAATTTGACGCCGGATCTGCTCGGTCGAGTATGGGAGATTCCCGGCGTCTGCTCCGTCAAGGAGGCGGCCGGCGACCTTTCGCAGGCGATGACCATTCTCGCTCGGCGTCCGCAAGGCTTTACGGTTCTTTCGGGTGAGGACGAACTCATCTGTCCGATGGCCCTTCTTGGAGGAGACGGCGTGATCTCCGTTTTGTCGAACGTGGATCCCGAGGGAACGGTCAAGATGGTCGAGGCGGCATGGAATGGCGATGTCGAGGCGAGCCGCGCAGAACATTTTCGGTTGTTGCCGTTGGTGAGGGCCCTGTTCGCGGAGAGCAACCCCGTTCCGGTGAAAGCGGCACTGCAACGGCTCGGACTTTGCACCGACGTCGTTCGTCCGCCGCTCGCTGCGGCGAGCGAGGCGACGCGCCGGAGCCTCGATGAAGCGCTCGCCGGAGCGTCTCTTCGATGACGGCAAGCGAGCGACGCTACCGAGAACTGCCGCAGCGCATCGAATCCCTCATTCGTGCCGAGGGTGAGCCGGGCAAAGAGACCGTATCCAGCGTCGTAGAAATCCTGCTCGAAGGGCTCGAAAGCGGGGCCGTGCGTGCGGCGACGCCCTGCCATGACGGGACCTGGCAGGTTCATCCTTGGGTCAAGACGGGGATCCTGCTCGGCTTCAAGTATGCCGCCATTCAGCCTTGGCCCCCTCAGGCGCCGCGTTTCCGGGACAAGGATCTCTATTTCCCGAGAGAACTCTCCTCGCTCGATGACGTGCGGCTGGTACCCGGGGGCTCAGCCATACGCCGGGGCGCCCATGTCGGTCGTTCGGTCGTCTTGATGCCGCCTTGCTACGTCAACGTCGGAGCGTACGTCGGAAGCTCCGCGATGATCGACTCTCACGCTCTCGTGGGCTCCTGTGCGCAAATCGGCGAGGGTGTGCACCTCTCGGCGGGCGTGCAGGTCGGTGGTGTGCTCGAGCCTCCCGGTGCCTCACCGGTGGTGGTGGAAGACGGCGCATTCATCGGCGCACTTTCCGGTCTCTTTGAAGGCGTCCGCGTGTGCAAGGAAGCCGTCATCGGAGCCGGGGTGATTTTGACGGCTTCCACACCGGTCTTCGATCTCGGAGAAAATCGGGTCATCCGGCGTGGAGTCGACGGCGTTTTGACCATTCCCGAGCGAGCCGTCGTGATCGCCGGCTCACGCTCCATCGCCGACGGCTGGGCGAAAGGGCAGGGCCTGTCCCTTTCCGCCGCCGTCATCGTCAAACGGCGCGATGAGGGAACGGATGCTCGCGCCGCCCTCGAATCGACTTTGCGCTGAACGCGGAAGCCCGAAGGGCAGGGCTCTCGCCCCTTGGCCGAGAGGCCTAGCCGGGAATCTTTCCGCAGACGGTGCGCGGCGCGCTCTCGTCTGAAGGTTCCAGCTACGGGTGGTAATAGGGTCCGAGTGGCTCGACTCGGAATCTCTCGGGGATTTCGAAGGTGGCGCGCGGTGGGATCTTCGGTCTGTGCAGGCCGACTTCCAGGTTGGCGAGCGTCTTGATCACTAGGCCTCGAAGATCCTCCTCCTCCGATCCGTAGCGTTCGAGCCAGCGATGCAAGGCCGGAGCCTCGTCGGGTGTGGCGATCAGAACCAAGTTCTCGATTCCGAGGCGCCGTCGTGCGGCGTCGGGGGAATCGGCCCAGGCGCGAAGTGGTGCGGCGGCTTGGCGATCGAAGAGGGCGATGACGCGCTGTGCAGCCTGTCGTACGAGCGGATCTTCGTGGTCGAGAAAATCGAGCGTCCAACGCACCATGCGGTGATCCTTGGAAATCTCGATGGACATCAAGGCCGGCAGCGTCAACTCCGGATAGAGGGTCGCGAGATCGGCGGCGACGGCCCCGGCCTTGATCAGTGGACGGTCGGCGAGGAACTTTGCCGCATACCAGTGCACGCGCTCGTCGGGTTCGTCCATGGCCATTCGACAGATTTCGGCCATGCGCGGACTGCTCGCAAGGCCCATCTCCGTCCAGTACTCGTGAAAGATCTGCAGGGCTTGAATCTTGGCGTAGGCACCGCCTTGCGAGAAGGCCGAAATCAGGGATTTGGCGAGGTCGCGGTTGGCGTAGCGCAGCAAGGTCTCTCCCGCGAGTTTTTCGATCTCGCCGCCGGGACGCTCGAGCAGCGCGACTTCGGTGAGCTTCTTGACCCGGCAGCGTGGATTGCCCTTGCAGAAGGCGAGGATTTCCTTCAATTCCTCCTGCGCGCTTTGCGGAACCTTCTCGGAATCCTTGGTCGATGACTCAGCCCAAGCACCGCCGCAAAGGAGCGCAATCCAGACTGCCGCAAGTGTCGCCGTTTTGATGACTCTCATGAGGTGGAATCCTGCGCCTTCCCGCCAAATCGCCGGAAAAACGATCCGAGCCCCCCGCTGTCGATCTCATCCTCGCTTTGCCCCGCCTCGTCGCTCGCTACGGCGTCGGCGAGAGAGGAGAAGGCCTTGGCGATCGATCCCTCCGGGGCGGCGGCGACGACCGGACGTCCCCGATCCGCTCCCGTCACCATCTCGGGGTCGATCGGGATCTCTCCAAGAAAGGGGATCGAGCGTTCGCCGGCAACGGCGCGCGCGCCGCCGTGAGAGAAGATCTCAGTCTTCTCGTCGCAGTGAGGGCAGGTGAAATAGGACATGTTCTCGACGATCCCGAGCACGGGCACCTTGACCTGTTCGAACATTTGCACGGCCTTGAGCGCATCGATCAAGGCGAGCTCGTTGGGCGTGCTCACCACGACGGCTCCATCGAGCTGAATGGTCTGACAAAGCGAAAGTTGGGCATCTCCGGTTCCCGGTGGGAGATCGATGATCAGGTCATCGAGCTCACCCCATGCCACATCGGTCAGCAGTTGCTTGATGAAATTGCCGACGATGGGGCCACGCCAGATGACGGCCTTGTCTCGCTCGACGAAAAAGCCCATGGACATCACCCGGACGCCATAGGCTTCGATCGGCAGGGGTCGGCCTTCGGTGTCGGATTTGTTCGGGCGTTTTCCTTCGAGGCCGAACATCAGAGGCGCCGACGGACCGTGCACGTCGGCGTCGAGAAAGCCCACGCGCCGTCCTCGCTGCGCAAGCGCGATCGCGAGGTTGACCGAGACGGTGCTCTTGCCCACGCCGCCCTTTCCGGAGGCGACACCGATCACTCGTCGGGCGAGGGTCGGCATCGCTTCGGAGGCCGCCTCGGAGGCCGGGCTCGCCCCGGCCGCCGTCGGAGCGGCGCTCTGGCCGGCCACCGGAAGCGGTTTCGGCGGTGGGAGTTCAAAGCGAACGACGACCTTCTCAACGCCTTCAGCACGAGACAAGGCTCCGTTGATATCTTTTTCGAGCTGCGTGCGGGTCTGCGGATTCTTGTCGGTGGTATCTAGCGTAACGGTCACGGTCGTCCCATGGACGGCGATGTCGCGAATCAGCCGAAGCGAGACGATGTCTCGGGAAAAGCCGGGGTAGTTGACGGTGGTCAACAAGTCGCGGTAACGTTCGGTCTCTTTGTCCGACATGGGATGCGGCTCCGTCTGAACGGCAGAGTCTAGCCTCGTTCCGGCCGGAGCGGTAGCTTGACCGTGCCGAGGCTAGACGCTCGGGCGGCGGAGAATGCCGGCTCGTGGTTCGTGGTATTCCCCACTATTGCGGGCCTTGGCGGCTTGGCGCGACCGTCTCTCCTCTTCGTGACGGGCGGCGATGGGGGGCAAGCCGATCCGCGAAAGCCGCAACGGGAGATTCGCCCATCGGCGGGAGTCCATTCCTACCGCTAGGGCCCCTAGATCGGGTATCATGGGATCGCGGTGGGCGAGGAGAGAGAGGACACCGGGCGTTTCTTGCGACGATGGGCCGGCTGCGACGACGAGCGACGGTTCTAGGATGGGAATGGAGCGAATGAGCGAGCATTCGAGCACTCGAATCGAAGGGTTCTATCATCGTTTTGCCGGGCTATATGACCTCTTCTTCGACGGCATCTTTCGGCCCGGTCGCCGCCGTGCCATCAGCAACATGAACGTCGACAAGGAGTGCCGAATCCTTGAAGTCGGGGCCGGCACCGGGCTCAATTTTCCGCTCTACCCCGATGGAGCGAAGACCCTCGGTGTGGATCTGTCGCTGCCCATGCTGCGCGAGGCGAAGGAACGCATCGCAAAAAACCCGGGCCTACGCAATGTCGGACTCGGCCAGATGAACGCGCTCGAACTCGGATTTGCGGATGATTCCTTCGATGTCGTCTATGCACCCTATGTCGTGTCGGTGGTTCCGCGCCCGCGTGATCTCGTGGCCGAGATGGCGCGCGTCTGCAAGCCGGGCGGCAGAATCGTCTTGGTCAACCATTTCGGCTCGCAAAACCGCATCGGATCATGGGTCGAACGGAAGTTGACGCCGGTGACTCATCACGTCGGTTTTCGTCTCGATCTACCCGTAGAGTCGATTCTCGGTTTGCCCGATCTCGTCAAGATCGAAGACGGCCGGGTGAATGTCTTCAAGCTTTGGCGACTGATCGTCTTCGAAAAACGCCCGGGATACCTACCCGCTCCCGAGCCGGCCATGGGTGAAGAACTCGAGACCATGACGGCCTCTTAGGCGGCCTCTCGGCCCGGATGGTCGAGAATGCGGGCAGTGCTCCGAGGCTGATTCCTCCCCTCGGCGCGAGCGCCATCCCTTCGCCTCGACGCGCATCGATACCCGGCGAGGCAAGGCGTCGTGCACGAAGGAAGACCGCCGCGGCTGCAAACGGAGATCTAGCCGCAAGACCAAGCTCATTCCTAGCACACGGGCTCTTCTTCGCCGGGCAAGCGCTGCATTCTCGAGCGGATCAATGTTCGGCGGGAGCCGATCGCGGGCGCAGAGCTTCGAGGCTAGGAAGAACCGGTCGGTCGCGCGAGGCGTCTTGCTCGCTCGGAGTCTTCGCTTCGAGTTCGTGGTCGTAGCGCGCACTTCGCTGAGCGTTGCGCAGCATCATCTCGAGGCGTTGGACGGTTTGCTCGAGTCGGCGGATCTCGTCGTCCCTCTTGGCGATCTCGAGTTCGAAGTGGCGGTGTCGTGTCTTGAGCCGTCCGATTTCGCGAGCATGCCGGTCGCGGAGTTTTTCGAGTTCCTTGACGGCTTCGCGAGCCTCGGCCGTGCGACTTTCCGCCTCTTGGCGGACCGTGTAGAGCTGCTGGCCGCCGACACGGAGCATCCCGTACTGCACCAAGAGATGCTCGTGCTTCATCAAGAGCTCACGATAGAGCATCCCGGGCACGGCGTCGGTGGATGCGCCGGTCGAGGGGGGCGACGGTGCCGCGGTCGCCGGCAACACCTCCTCGGGAGGCGCCGTTTGGGGGGATGCCTCGGGTGAATCGAGTCGCGGCACCGCGGTCGCTTCCATCAAAGATATGCCGGCCGCGCCGAGTTCTTCCTCAGTCACGACATACTCCGGGCCGTAGCGTCCCGGGATCAGCCGCGCTTTGAGGCGCCCGGCTTTGATGTACCGCCGCAGGGTGGTCGTGGACATGCCGGTCGCGTGCGCGGCCTGGCGCAATGTCAGCATGGAAGACTCCATTTCCGTCGTAGAACTCTTCGCCGTCACCCGATCCTCCCTGACCTCGACGCTTTCGCAACACTTGTTACCACAAGTGTCCGTACTTCTTCAACCCGAAGTGGAAGATGAATCTTTACTCGCATTGTGGTAGGCCGAAAGAAAATCCTCGACGTCGCTCCTTCCTCCGAGGATGACCGGCACGCGTTGATGGAGATCTTCAGGGACGAGATCGAGCAGCGACCGTTCGCCGTCGCTGCCCAGTCCGCCGGCCTGATCGAAGAGAAAGGCCATGGGGAGGGCCTCATAGAGCAGGCGCAGCTTGCCCCGGGGAGCCTTTTCGTCTCCCGGATAGAGGAACAAACCGCCCTTGAGCAGCGTGCGGTGCACATCGGCGACCATGCTGCCGACATAGCGCATGCTGTAGGGGGCGGTCGCGCCTCGTGGGCTTTCGAAGCGTTCGACGGCTCTCCGGGTTGCCGTGCTCCAGCGCGTCCGATTTCCGGTGTTGACGGAGAGAATCTTTCCTCGAGGGGGAACGGTGATCTTCTGATGAGAGAGGAGAAATTCGCCGAGTCCGGGATCGAGCGTGAAACCTTGAACCCCTCGGCCGACGCTCATGACGAGAATCGTGCTCGAGCCATAGAGCGCGTAGCCGGCGGCGAGCAGGGCGCGGCCGGGCTGGAGGAGGTCCGCCACGTCACCGATCGTTCCATCGGCGCTCTTGCGGCGGTAGATGCTGAAGATGGTGCCGACGGTGACCCCGACGTCGATATTCGAAGAGCCGTCGAGTGGGTCGAAAGCAATGGCATACTTCCCCTCCGAGTCCACGCTGGGAAGGCGAATGGGAACGGCCAATTCTTCAGAAGCGATGGTCGAGACCGAGCCGCAGCGTGTCAAGGTGGAAACGAGCGTCTCGTTGGCGAATTCGTCGAGTTGAGCCACGTCCTCGCCCTGAATGTTCTTGCGCCCGGCGAGGCCCATCATTTTTCCGAGACCGGCGCGGTTGACTTCGCGCGAGATGATCTTGCACGCAAGGCCGAGTGATTCGATCAGCATGGTGAACTCACCCGAGGCGTCGGGGTGTTGCTGTTGGCCGAGGTGGATTGCCTCGGTCAGGGTCATCGATCTCGGGTCCATGCCTGCTCTCCTGGGGAATCTCGAGGATTATAGCGCGTGCTTCCTGCGAGAAATCGCTGAACACGGTAGGGTTGTCGCTCGTTTCGCAGGTAAGGAGACAGACGCCGATGCAAGACGATCAGACACGCCGGGACGTCCCTCAGCACTGGGCGGACCGCGCGGCGGAAGAAATCGAAGCGCTGGGGGAGGATCACGTCGTGGTGGCTACGGGGATTTCCCCGTCGGGTACCTTCCACGTGGGGCATACCCGGGAGATTCTCACCGGAGATGCGGTGACCCGTGCTTTGCTCGATCGCGGCGTGAGCGCGGAACTGGTGTTCATCGTCGACAATCTGGATCCGCTGCGAAAAGTCTATCCCTTTCTCGATCAAGACGTCTATCAGCCGTGCATCGGTCGCTCGCTTTCCAAGATACCCGCGCCGAATGGAGAGGGAACCTACGACGAGTACTACCTCGCGCCGTTTCTAGCGGCGATCCAAAGGCTGCGCGTCGATGCTCGGGTCATCAGGGCTTCGGAACTCTACGCTTCGGGGCGAATGGATGACGTCGTTTTCGATGCGCTCGAGGGTCGCGACGGGATCGCGGAGATCATGAAAAAGCACACGGGGCGGGAATTGCCCGAAGATTGGTCGCCTTGGAATCCGGAAAGCCCGGAGACCGGACGCTTGACCGAGACCGTCGTGCTCGGCTGGAATCGTGAAGCCGGCACCATTCGCTTCCGCGATCAGAGTACGGGGCACGAGCACGAAACGGCGCCGTCGGCCGGCGGAAAGCTGACATGGAGGGTGGATTGGCCGGCACGCTGGAAGGCGCTCGGGGTCGTTGCAGAGCCCTTTGGAAAGGACCATTCGTCGCGAGGCGGGAGCTACGACACCGGTAAGGAAATCGCGCGCGAGATCTTCGGCTATCGGGCGCCTTATCCGATCATCTACGAGTGGATTGCGCTCAAGGGTGGAGGAGACATGTCCGCGAGCAAGGGCAACGTGCTTGCGCTCGACGAGGCCCTGACGGAGGTCGCGCCGCCGGAAGCGCTGCGGTACTTCGTCGTCAAGGCACGGCCGACGCGGCGGCTGACCTTCGATCCCGGGGTGGGTCTCCTCGCTTTGGTGGATGAAGTCGACGACGAGAGCGCTCGAGGGAGAGATTCTCGCGCGATGGAGCTTTCTCAAGCTGCGGGCTTCAAGCCGGTGGGCGTGTCCTTCAAGCACCTCGTGACCGTCGGCCAGATCGCCGGATTCGACCTCGACCGGGTGATGACTCTGCTGCGGGAAGGGGGCTATGAACGAGCCGACCGCGAAGCGGTGAAAGAGCGTTTGGCGATGGCGCGTCGCTGGTTGGATCGATTCGCACCCGAAAGCGAGAAGATCGAGGTTCCGAAGACGGTTCCGGAATCCGCGAAGGCTCTCGATGGTTCGCAAAAGGCCTTTCTCGCCGATCTCGCCGACGCGCTCGTCGGCTTGAGCGATGCAGCGGCCATTCACGAATGCATCTACCAGAAGGCCCGCGCCGAAGGCGGGCCGGGGCCGAAGGCTGCATTCCAGGCGATCTATCAAGCCCTGCTCGGCCGGGACCGTGGGCCGCGGGCCGGCGCCTTCATCGCTTTGCTCGGAAGCGAAATGGTGGCCGAACGCTTCCGTCACGCCGCCGCGCTCGAGCAGTAGAGTGAATCGAGTGCTGCAACGTCTTTTTTATATCCTTGCCTCGCCGCTAGAACCGCGTACCGTTCGTTGACCGAGCAAGTCGAGCGGTTCGAAGAACTCCGGCCAACAGAAAGGATTAGGAAATGAAGAGACGAGCCGGGGGGGGTGTGAAGACAGCGTGTTGGGTGTGGATTGCGGCCGTGGCGTTCGCCTCGGCAGCGACGGTACCGGGAAACGACGTTCCGCTCAATACGGATCCGCCGGGCCCGCGGCAGGTCGAGCCCATGGTGACCATCGATCCCAATTCTCCCGTGCATCTCGTCGCCGTTGCCGAGGAATCGGTCGACCGAAATCCCGACAGCACTGTCGTGAGGGTATGGGTTTCTCGCGATGCGGGCCAAAGCTGGGAAGATGCCGGCTTGCTCCCCGGACAGGCCGCGCAACAAACGAACCCATCGGTCAGCTACTGCAAAGACGGTACGGTTTGGGCAGCGTTGAACGATTTGGGCGCGAATGCAGCCTTCCGCGTCTATCGTTCGCTCGACGGAGGATCGACTTGGGAAGAACGAACCCCTGCTCGCCCGCCCGCCAATTCACAGGACCTTCCGCTCTTGACCTGCGACGACAGCAACAGCGCCTTTCAAGGGCGACTCTATGTGCGCTATGTTTCGACCGGGAGGATCTTGGTCGTTCGATCCGATGATCAGGCGGAGACCTGGAGCGATCCGGTACGTGTCGATGCCGGTGGAGCCTTCACTTCGAATTTTCCCGGAGAGACCGCCATCGGACCCGACGGCGAGGTTTGGATCGGTTTCGTCAAGAACACGACCCCTCTGGAGATTCGCACGGTGACTTCATACGATGGCGGCGTCACTTGGCAGCCGCCTCAAACCGTCGGGCCGGTGGACTTGGTCAATGCGGCTCCCTACGACTACCGGCGCTCCTCTCGCCCCTCCTTGGCTGTGGACCGCTCGGATGGTGCATTTCGCGGCGGAGTCCACCTAGTCTTCGGGAACGATTTCGGCGGACAATCGGACGTGATGTACTCCCGCCGGCTGCCCGGTCCTGGGAGCTGGAGCCCTACCAGCGTTCTCGAAGACGTGCCGGCGGGCAGCGATCAGGATTTCCCTTTGATACGTGTCGATGCGGACGGTGTCGTCTCGGCGCTCTGGTTTGATCATCGCAATGATCCCGGTGACCAGAGCATCGAGGTCTGGGGGGTCATCTCGCGCGATTTCGGAAGCTCTTTCGAGGCCAATTTTCAGATTTCTCAGACCTCCTTTATCGCACCGACCGGCGCCGGAGCGTTTCTCGGCGATCATCTGGCGCATGTGACTTGGTCCAACGTGTTTCTCGGCGCGTGGCCGGATCGACAGCGCGATGACGGCGATCTTCTCGCTTCCGCCGTGCGCCTTTTCATGCTCGATCCCGTCTCGGGAGTGCGCGTCGACAAGAACGGCACGGCGACGACGATCTCCTGGGATAGCCAGGACCTTCTCTACGGTGAAGCGACGGTCTACGACGTGAGCGACGGTGCATTGACGGAACTTCGCTCGGATGGTGGTTTCGAGCGGGCGGCCTGCGCAGCTTCCGACGTGCCGGATACACCTTGGGAAGACGGCCGCAGCGGCCCATCGTCCGGCGAGGGGCGCTACTACCTCGTGCGTTCGCGGTTGGACACCGATCGAGCCTCCTGGGGCGCTTCTTCGACGCTTGTAGATCACAGATTGCGCCTCGATGTCGCATCACCCTGTCCTTGATCCGGACGAGCGCCCCTTTTCCCGCACGGCCACCTGACGTCGCCGCCGCGGTATGGCAAGCTCGTTGCGATGAAGGACGCCGGTTTCACCCTGGTTTCGGAATTCGAGCCGAGTGGCGATCAGCCTGAGGCGATTGCCGCACTCGTACGCGGTCTCGACGAGGGTAGGCGCAATCAAGTTCTGCTCGGGGTGACCGGTTCGGGCAAGACCTTCACGATCGCCAAGGTGATCGAGCATGCCCAGGTGCCGACACTCGTCATCGCACACAACAAGACGCTCGCCGCACAGCTCTATCAGGAGTTTCGTCGTTTTTTTCCCGACAATGCGGTGGAGTACTTCGTCTCCTACTACGACTACTACCAGCCGGAAGCCTACATCCCTTCGTCGGATACCTTCATCGAAAAAGAGGCGACGATCAATGAGGAGATCGATCGCTTGCGACACTCGGCGACCCGTTCGCTCTTCGAGCGCCGCGACGTCATCATCGTCGCTTCGGTTTCATGCATCTACGGTCTTGGTTCGCCCGAGGCCTACCACGGAATGATGCTCTTGCTCGAAAGCGATACGGGAGAGGATTTCGGTCGCGATCGGCTGCTGCGACGTTTGGTCGAGATCCAATACGAACGCACGGCGGGAGATCTTCGGCCGGGTTCGTTTCGTGTGCGGGGGGACAGCGTCGACATATGGCCGGCCTATGACGATGCGGCGATCCGGGTGGAGTTTTTCGGAGATGAGATCGATCGTCTGCGGCGTATCGATCCGCTGAGGGGAGTGACGATCGAAGAGCTGCAGCGCCAACCGATCTACCCGAATTCTCACTACGTGACGCCGAAGGAACGGCTCGATCGCGCGGCGCGGGCAATACGTGAGGAACTCGATGCACGTCTTACCGAACTGCATGCCCTCGACAAGAAGCTCGAAGCTCAACGCGTCGCGCAGCGCACGCTCTTCGACTTGGAAATGATCCAAGAAGTCGGCTATTGCCACGGCATCGAGAACTACTCTCGGCATCTTACGGGCCGCAGCCCCGGAGATCCGCCTCCTACGCTCATCGATTACTTGCCGCGGGATGCGCTGATCGTCATCGACGAATCGCATCAGACGGTTCCCCAGATCGGCGCGATGTACCGGGGGGATCGCTCGCGCAAGCAGACACTGGTCGAGTGGGGTTTTCGCCTGCCGTCGGCCTGCGACAACCGGCCTTTGACTTTCGACGAGTTCGAGCAGATGCGTGGGCGAACGATCTTCGTTTCGGCCACACCCGGGCCTTTCGAAGTCGAGCAAAGCGATGGCGAGGTCGTCGAGCAGGTGGTCCGTCCGACGGGACTTCTCGATCCGGAGGTGCTGCTGCGGCCGGTCGAGGGACAGGTCGATGATCTGCTCGCAGAGGTGCGCAAGCGGACGGCGCGGGGTGAGCGCGTGTTGGTGACGACGCTGACCAAGCGTATGGCCGAGGAACTCAGCGAGTACTACCGGGGACTCGGCGTCAAGGTGGAGTATCTTCACTCCGACGTGGATACGCTCGAGCGCATTCGCATCTTGCGGGACCTGCGTGCCGGAGAATTCGACGTGCTCGTGGGAATCAACTTGCTGCGCGAGGGACTCGACTTGCCGGAGGTTTCGTTGGTGGCCGTGCTCGATGCCGACAAAGAGGGATTCTTGCGCTCGACGACTTCGCTGATTCAGACGATGGGCCGGGCCGCTCGCAATGTCGAAGGCCGGGTCATCTTCTACGCGGATCGCGTGACCCGCAGCATGCGCGCGGCCATGGATGAAACCGAGCGAAGGCGCGCTAGGCAGATCGAGTACAACGCAGCGCATTCCATCACGCCGGCTTCGATCATCAAGAGCATAGACGATCTTTCCGATTCGGTTTTCGAAAGAGACTACGTCACAGTGCCCAAGACCTTCGATGTCGAAGAAACGATGACTCTCGAGCAACGAACGAAACGAATACGCGAATTGGAAAGCGAGATGTACGAGCATGCTGCGGCGCTCGACTTTGAAAAGGCCGCCGAAGTTCGCGATCAGATCGCGGTCCTGCGTGCTGCTGAGACCGACGTGTTGTCCAACTCGTGAGCGAGAAGAGGCCGGAGGGGGAGTACTCCGAGCGCTTGCGCGCCAAACTCGCAGGTTTGCCCAATCGTCCGGGTTGCTATCGACATCTTTCCCGTGCGGGAGAAGTGCTCTACGTGGGCAAGGCGGCTTCGCTTCGCTCGCGCGTGCGCAGCTATTTTCAGCCGTCCGCGAAGCACGCTCCGCGCATCGCCGCGATGGTTCGCGAAGTCCACGACATCGATATCATCGTCACCGAAAGCGAGATCGAAGCGCTGATCTTGGAGAACAACCTGATCAAAGAGCAGCGTCCGCGCTACAACGTCTTGTTGCGGGACGACAAGACTTTCCCCTACCTGAAGTTGACGGAGAAGGACGAGTTTCCGCGCGTAGTGCTGGTGAGAAAGCCTCGAGAAGACGGTTCCCGCTACTACGGCCCCTTCATTCCGACGAGCCACGCGCGCCGGACTTTGCGCATGATTCCCCGCTTTTTTCAGGTCGCCAACTGCCACTTGCCGTTCGACGGCAAACAGCGCCCTTGTCTCTACTACCACATCGATCAGTGCATGGCGCCTTGTGCCGGAAGGGCGGATCGAGCGCTTTATGCAGATCAAGTCGAGCAGGCCCGTCTCTTTCTCGAAGGGCGCGATGGGGATCTGCGGAAACTCTTGGCGCAGCGCATGGAGGAAGCGAGCGCGTCGCTCGACTTCGAAGCGGCGGCGCGCTACCGGGACATGCTGAGGACTTTGGCCTCGCTTGCAGATCGTCAACAGATGGTCTCTGCGCGCCTAGGTGACGTGGACTTTTGGGCGGAGTACCGGGAAGGAGAGCAGGCTGCGGTCGAGCTTTTTCGCATGCGTGAGGGTCGGGTCATCGGTCGGCGGGAGTTCACCTTGGATCCGGCGGGCGATCCGGGTGTGTTCTATGACGAGATCTTGCCGCAATACTACGCGTCCGAAGAGCCTGCGAGTGAAATCGTCCTTCCGAGATTGCCGCGCGACGTCGAGATGATTCGCCTCTACTTGCGCGAGCGCCGCGGCGCGGCGGTGGCGATCAAAGCGCCGAGCCGGGGAGAACGACGGCGCTTTCTCGACCTCGTCGCCAAGAACGCGCGTTTCGCCTTCGAGGCTCGTTTTCGTGCGCAGCATGTGCACGGCGTGGCCGTACTCGAGGACTTGCGAGATATCCTCGGACTCGATGCCGCGCCCTATCGCATCGAAGGTTTCGATATTTCGCATATCCAAGGGGAGGAGACCCGCGCTTCGATGGTCTGTTTCGAGGGCGGAAAAGCACAGCGTTCCGGATACCGAAGCTACAAGATTCGCACGGCGGATGCAGGCGACGACTATCAAGCCATGCGGGAAGCCGTCTCGCGGCGCTACGGGCGGCTGAAGCGGGAAGATCGCCGCTTGCCCGACTTGATCTTGATCGATGGGGGCAAAGGGCAACTCGCCGCAGCACGTGAAGCTCTTCGGGAACTCGATCTTGCTGCGATTCCAACGATCTCTCTCGCCAAGCGGGAAGAGGAAATTTTCCTCGAAGGGGCGTCGAAGCCGATTCTCCTCGGCCGGGACGACCCCGCGCTCCATCTCGTGCAGCAGATCCGTGACGAGGCCCATCGCTTCGCGCTCAAGCATCACCGCAAGGCGCGCAGCAAGCGCCGTCTCGGCTCGCGGCTCACCGAGATCCCCGGGATCGGTCCCACGACCGCCCGGCGGCTTCTCGAGCAGTTCGGTTCGCTCGCCGGTGTGCAAGCGGCTTCCGCTGAAGCGCTCGCGGCAGCCATCGGCCCCGCCCGTGCCGCCGTCTTGCGTCGCGGGCTTGCCCAGTGGGAGCGCGGCCTCGGAAGCGAGCAGGAGTCCGGACGGTAGAGGAGCCCGGATGGTGGATAGGTGTCGGAGAGGTTGTCGCGCCGTTGCATCTTTTCGAATGTGGGTGCTTGGGGCGACTGCTGATTTCGGACGATGTGCGATAGGGGAGCAAGGCGTCGCGCGCAAAGACGCAAAGGCCGCCAAGGTGAGGTTCGCTTGCGAGGGCGTGCCTGCGGGGTTTTCTTGGGGGAGCGCGGCCTCGGAAGCGAGCAGGAGTCCGGACGGTAGAGGAGCCCGGATGGTGGATAGGTGTCGGAGAGACTCGCGGCCGCTGTTTCTTTTCGAGTGTGGGTGCTTGGGGCGACCGTTTTTTTTCGGACGATGTGCGATAGGCGAAGCAAGGCGTCGCGCGCAAAGGCGCAAAGGCGCAAAGGCCGCC